>CALMMH010000801.1 GCA_937868145.1 uncultured Phycisphaerales bacterium | reverse complement strand
GAGAAGGTGCTTGCGAGGAAGACGGACTTGCTGCCCCAGTTGATGTTGATGTCGGTCCCGGCATACTTGATATAGAAGTCTCTCTGTCTCTGAGGGATTTTGCAGAACTCCTCGATAGAGACATGTTCCCCGTTCTCGAGGTCAATGCCGTCGGGATGGATTACGGCTGTATAGGGAAAAAGGCTTCTTACCTCGTCGCTGTACCAGCCACGGGTCTTTTCCCAAAACGGCCAGGCCATGATGATCTTGCCGTCAAAGAGGTTCGACGGTGGAAGATCGAAGAAGACTTTGCCCTGATTGCACCGCTCCATGCGGTCGGCGAAGAAATTGTGGTGCGGGAGGGTGATGAAGTCGTGGCTGCGGATGAAATTGCAGTCTGAAGGCGCTATGTTCCGATCGTAACTGAAATACTTGGCGCCCTGCATGCGAGTGCGTTGGATGAAATACCGCATCCCGTGGGGGCGCGACGCGTTGTCCACCAGGTGATGGATCCGCGGCTCCTCCTCACCCAGGTGCTTTGTGAGGGACCTGGTGAAACTGGCCGCCAGAGAATCGTTGAAGTACCGGGGGGAGCCGAACACGCTGTCGTTGTCGCAGTACAGTTGCCGGAGCTGTTCCGCCAGGCCCCAGCCGGAACCGCAACACTGGATCTCCGAGAGTGTTCCCGGAGACACTTCGTCGGTTCGGAAGAAGATGGGTGTGCGATGCTGAAGATCCGTGAGTTGCCGGTGATAATCCAAACCCAACTGTTCCGGCAGGTCCCTGACCACCATTTGGGCGATCTGAGGATCGCACTCCTGGTTCAGGCTAGCCCGGAACAACGCAAGCGTTTGCTCCTGAAACGCTTTGATCAGAGAATACCGAGACCGAAACCTCTGATGGATGGATTCCTCCATGGGGTAGGATTTCGCGGCGATCAGCCCTGTCCAGCCGATATCGATGCCGAGGGTCCGGTTGATTTCGTTGTCCAGCTGATGATAGTATTCTCCGGCAGAACGGGGGGACGCGGGCTGTGAACCGACCGCTGCGCGTTCCGCGTAATCCGATGATGACATTTCGATTCCTTAGTCTTAAGATCAGTGCCTTACACACGTTGCGATCTTGTGGCACAAGTCTTGCCCCAACACGCGACGAATAGACGCAAGCGTCTTGTATCGCAACGTGTTTGGGTTTCTACGATTCTGTGCTTTCTTGCGATGAACACAAGCTTCCAGGGCGCCGACCCATGTCGCCTCGATCCCGACTTCCTTCGCGGCAACCAGGATTTCTTCAAGACGAGCGACGGCGACGGGCTTCACTGGCAACGTCTGCAATACTCGGATCCCTTCTTCGAGCGAGGGAACGCCGAGACAGGTCGGAGGGTGTACGCCCATGGCGGCGAAGCACAACGCGGTGGCGATACACCGCAAGCAGTTGCCGCAGTTCCGGTCCTTATGGTCCCCCTGCCAGCAGACGCGAAGAAGACGCATCGCCTCTTGCCATTCGGAAACGCCTTTGGCCTTCTGGAGGCGGCTTGCACCGGCGGCGTCATAGACGATGGAAAAGGAATCGCTCGACAGCATCGGATCGGTCAACGGGTTGGAGCCCCAGGGAAACCTCAGGGCGTTGTAGACATGTGATCCGGCGATCAAACCGGTCGAGAACCTCTTGCTGAACAAGCTCAGACAAGACGCCAACGCAGCCCCATGCGCGTCCTCCCAGTCGTCGCCGAGTTCGCGGAACGTGCATGCCATGGGAATAAAGTCCAAACCGACGCTCTGAACGATCGTGCGGGAATTCCCCGCCGCTATCGAGAAGACGTCCGATTCATGCAGGGGGATGTCGAAACCGTGAACCATCAACGCGGCCTTCAAGGGTCTTTTCAGGCGACCGCAATCTCCTTTTGTGTGTCTCCAGACCGAAAAACAGGAGTCCAACCCTCCGGAGAAGGCAATCACAGCTTCTCCGGGCGTTTGGGTGCGTCCCTCCACCTCTTGATCCGGAATCACGTCGACGATGTGATAGTGGTCGGGACGCCACGAGTGCCAGGCTGTCTGGAACTCTTCGAGGTTGCGCAAGAGTGAGCGAGACACGACCCCGTGTATCCTGAGGTCCGCTTCGCACCTCATCGCAGAGAATATCGTTGCGGTTACGAATGGATCGGCCAGGTCCGTCACACTGGAGAAATGCTCCAACGGAACGCGGAACCAGAAATCCCTCCGACCGCTTTCCGGGTCTTCCAGGACGGCGGAGATCCTGGCTGTCTGATCGACAGTCAGGGACATCTGGGGCCAAATATGCAAATGGGATGTCATAATGTTGTTGCCTATTGCGACGCCTTCAGGGCCTTGTCCTGGCCAACATCAGGCCCATTCTCCATCATCGTACAGATCCGGATAAAACTTGAAAGAAGATGGGCCGAGTTGGGGGGGCAGACAGAGCGGCCAACTCGGGCTGAGAGAAAAGCGCATCGAACGACGACTGCAAAAAATGTCATTCAAGTGGCTGAGGACCCGTTATCGGAATCTCGGGCTGCATCTGTTGGGATCTTGGGGGCTTATGTACGAACTCTCCGCGTCGTTCCATGCTCACGTGATGCCGGATGGTCTCGTGGCGGCCTCGAGCAGGGCGGCGGCGATGGTGATGCCGTTGAACATTGCGTGCATGAGGATCGCCCGCAGGAGCGAGCCGTTTTTTTCGTAGCTGTAGCCCAGGCCCATCGCCAGGATGAACAGGGCCGGCCAGTGCTCGGCGTTCTTGTGGATCATCGCGAAGAGGATGGATGTCATCGCGATAGCGGGCCAGGGGCGGCCGAGGTGGGACCGGATCATCGTCTGGAACAGGCCGCGAAAGAGCATTTCTTCGAGGATCGGGGCGACCACCACCGCCAAGGCGATCACCAGAACCACCAGGGGCAGCGAGGCGGACTCGGTGATCAATTGCAGGGCGTCGTGCTGGGGGACCTCGAAGTCTTTCTTCACGTGCTTCATGACCAGGACGGTCAGGCTCATCATCGCCATCACCAGCGGCCAGACGGCCATGAGCGTCAGGAAGGCGCGAGGGAAGTCTTGGGGGAGGGTCCGGATCCGCAGGCCGAAGCCTTTGATGCCGCGGGCGAACGTCATTCGGGCCACAGCCAAGACCAGAGCGACCACCGCAAGCGAACTGAGCGCGCCGGTGGAGGCGATCAGGAAGCTGGCCTGGGATTCGTCCAGGCGGCGGGCCAGCGGCACGACCAGGACGGTCAGCAACTCCTGGGTTACGATCCACACGAAGAACACCATGAACGGCAGCAGGGGGCCCATGCTGTTTCGGCGGGGGCGGGAGTCGTCCAGGGCGGTCCGGCCCAGGGAGGTGCTCAGCAGCCACCAGGCGAACAGAGTTACACCGGCCGCCAGGGGGATCAGATCCGCCGGGGTCGCGGGGGCGACTTGTTGTTCCACGCCGTTCGACACAGTTTTTCAGGATTTACATTTGTGATTGCCGATGTACTATGTAGATCGGAAACAGGAGGCCGCAACGTCGCGTCGCCCCGATGCATGGTAAATGATTGAACACGGATAGTAAAACAAATCATGGACGTATTCCAGATCGAAGGCCCGGTCCGCCTGGCCGGTGAAGTCGAAGTCAACGGTTCGAAGAATGCCTCGTTGCCGATCATGGCGTCGGCCCTGCTGGCGCCAGGACGGTCCACGTTCTTGGGCGTGCCCCGGCTGTCGGACATCGGCGTCTTCAAGGAGCTGATCGAACACCTGGGTTGCCAGGTCGAGCGGCTGGAGGACGGCTCGCTGACGATCGACGCCACGACGATCGACAACCCGGTCGGCCCGTACGACATCGTCCGCAAGATGCGGGCGAGCATCTGCATCCTGGGTCCGCTGCTGGCCCGGTGCGGGCGGGTCGAGGTCTCGATGCCCGGCGGCTGCGCGATCGGCGACCGGCCCATCGACCTGCACCTCAACGGCGTCCGCCAACTCGGGGCCCAGATCCATCTCAAGAGCGGCTACGTGATCGCCGAGGCCCCCGGCGGCTTGAAGGGGGCCAGCATCTTCCTCGGCGGGCCGTTCGGGTCCACCGTGCTGGGCACCGCCAACGTGCTGATGGCTGCGACCTTGGCCAAGGGTCGCACGATCATCGAGTCTGCGGCCTGCGAGCCGGAGATCACCGACCTGGCCAACTGCCTCAACGTGATGGGCTCCCGCATCACCGGCATCGGCTCGCCGCGACTGGTCATCGACGGCGTCAGCCATCTGCACCCGGTCCAATACCGTGTGATCCCCGACCGCATCGAGGCCGGCACCTTCATGGCCGCCGCCGCGATCACCGGGGGC
>CALMMH010000800.1 GCA_937868145.1 uncultured Phycisphaerales bacterium | reverse complement strand
GAAGGCAAAAGCCCTGTTCAATTCGGCCGGCAAAGACGTCAGCAGCTACGTCGTTCCCGAAGGCGGCAAGGTCGAGACGATCGCGTCCAACGTCAAGTTGGAGGCAGGCAAAGTTGCGACGATCTTCAACATGGACCGCCCGGGTAGAATCGTGGGAATTCGATTGTCGCCGGCCGACGCCCTCATGGGCAAGAAACGCGACATCGTCCTGCGAGCCTACTGGGACGGCGACGCCCAGCCGGCGATCATCAGTCCGGCGGGCGATTTCTTCGGCTACGCCTGGGGCGAACCCGCGACCAAATCGCTGCTCTTCGGCACGGCCGACGGCGTGGACTACTGTTATTTCCCGATGCCTTTCGACAAATCGGCCCGGGTCGAATTGTACGCCGAGCCTGGACTGGATCGAGCGGTCTCCGTGCAGGCCGAGGTGCTGTTCGTCCCCGTCGCCCGGCAGAAAAGCGAAGGCAAGTTCTACGCACTGTGGCGTCGGGAGAACCCGACGACCAAGGGCAAGCCCTTCACGTTCATTGAGACGGAGGGTCGCGGCCACCTCGTCGGGGTCATCCAGCAATCGCAAGGCCTCGAATCCGGCAACACCTACTTCTTCGAAGGGGACGACCAGACGACCATCGACGGCGAACTCGTCATCCACGGCACCGGTTCGGAAGACTTCTATAACGGCGGCTGGTACGATGTCGCCGGACGTTGGGAGACGAGACGATCGCTTCCCTTGAGCGGCTGCCTCGACTATAAGAAGCATCTCGGTCGGACGGGCGCGTATCGGCTCTTCCTGGGCGACGCCTACGCCTATCGCAAGAGCATTCTCCAGACCATCGAGCACGCCCCGACCGGCAACGAGTTCCTCAACGATTACTGCGGCGTGACGTTCCTATACTCGCAGGACCGGCCGACGTGCGAGTTCTCGCTGCCCCCGGCGGATCAACGAAAGGTGGTCGATCCGAAGCGGATCGTGTTCGCAGCCTGGTGGAATATTCCGGTTCGCGCGTACTCGTATCGCGACGCATCCCTCGTGAAGGCAGGCGAAAAGATCGGCGATCAGAACGTCCAGTTCCTCTCGCTCCAGAGCCGGGGCGGAGACGTCTTCGGGAATCACTTCGTCAACTTCACGTGCGACATCCCGGCCGCGGGCGTCTACAAAATCAGCCTGGACACGATCAAAGGGCCGGCCCAAGGACAGGTGCAGTTGTCCCTGGATGAGGCGCCCGTCGGACCGCTGGTCGACTTCTACGCCGAGAAGCGAGAGCGTGCTCTCGGCGTCCAGATGGGGACTCTGGAGTTGTCCGAAGGCCAGAACAACCTGCTCTTTAAGGTCATGGGGCACAACGAGAAATCCTTGGGGCAGGCGTTCGATGTGATCAACGTCATTTGCGAAAAAGCGGAGTGAGGACAACATGAATCGACGGGAATTCCTCTCGGCAGGCGGCGCAATCCTTTGGACTGGCGCAAAGGTCCTCGCAGGCAACACGAGCACAGGGATCCGATGGCAGCGACGCGGCAGCTCCAGGCTGTTCGAAGGAGTCACAGTCGACGATCGGTCCCTGGTTCTGCCCAATGAAGGCGTCAGACTATTCGACGGCTTCTGCCGGATGCTCGAGGACGGCGAGCCGGGCCGGGAATTCCTCCTGGGCTGGCATCGATCGGAAGGCGAGTGCGGCCCCGTCGCGATCTCGTTGGAACACCAGTTGCGATCCTCCGCCGGCAGCGGACAGGAGAATCTTCTGGAGGCAACGTTGACACTTGCGTCCCGCGCCGACCGGCCCTGCGAGGTCTTCTGCGGTTTCCTCACAGGCGCGCGTCCC
>CALMMH010000799.1 GCA_937868145.1 uncultured Phycisphaerales bacterium | reverse complement strand
CCAGTCGTACAAGCTGGTCGTCCACTGCGGCGGCTGCATGATCACCGCCCAGAAGTTGTTGGCCCGCATTCGAGACCTGGATTCGGTCGGCGTGCCGTACACGAACTACGGCGTCTTCCTGTCCTGGATGCAGGGACCGGAGGCCCTGAGAAAGGTGCTGAAGCCGTGGGGAATCGGACTCGGAGATTGACGATTTTCGATTTGCGATTTACGATCTATGTCAGGGCCCACGGTTGGATGGGTCCTATCGGTCCCATTCGTCCTAGAGGTCCCATGACCCGATGAAGATCGTGCACATCATAACGCGGCTGATTCTGGGCGGAGCCCAGGAGAACACCCTGATCACCTGCAAGCTCCTGGCCGAGCGGGGCCATGAGGTCACGCTGATCACCGGGCCGGCCCTCGGTCCCGAAGGGCAGCTCTTCGACCAGACCCGAGGGCAGAAGTACCGCACGATCGTGGTCGACGAGATGCGGCGGGCCATCGAGCCGGTGAAGGACGCGATCAGCTACCGCAAGATCAAGCGGTTGCTGTGCGAGATTCAGCCGGACATCGTCCACACGCACAGCGCCAAAGCCGGAATCGTGGGTCGATTCGCAGCTTCGTCGCTGAAGGGCCGATGGGCTCCGAATCGTCCGGCCATCGTGCATGGCATTCACGGCCTGTCGTTTCATCGCTATCAGAATCCGTGGATCAATCGCTTCTACATCGCCATCGAGCGGGCCACCGGCCGGCGAACCGACTACTTCATCAGCGTGGCCGACGCGATGACCGAGCAGAACCGGGCCGCCGGCATCGGCGTGGACAAGCCGCACGTCACGGCATATTCCGCGATCGACGAGAAGAACTTCCTGACCCCGATCCCGGAGAGAGAGCGGGCGGCGTTTCGACGCAAGCACGACATCCCAGGCAACGCCGTGGTCCTGGTGACCATCGCCAGGCTCTTCATGCTCAAGGGCCACGACTACATCATCGAATCCGCGAAGGAGCTTGCCAAACGCTTCGACAACGTGATTTGGCTCTTCGTCGGGGACGGCAAGCTGGCGGACACGTACAAGCAGCAGATTCGCGACCTGGGCTTGGAGGATCGGTTCCGATTCACAGGCCTGATGCCGCCGGATCAGATCCCGCTGACGATCCAGTCTTCGGAGATTCTCGTCCACTGCTCGCTTCGCGAGGGCCTGGCCCGCACGCTGCCTCAGGCGATGCTGTGCGCCCGCCCGGCGATCTCCTTCGACGTCGACGGAGCCCGCGAGGTCGTCAACCCCAACACCGGCCGACTCGTCGAGCCCAAGAACGTTCTGCAGCTCATCGAAGCCTGCGCCGAACTGATCCAGGACAGAGCCCTCCGCGAGCGACTCGGTGCCGCCGCTCAGGAATCCGTCAAAACGAAGTTCGCCCCCGACACGATGGTCGATGTTATTGAGGGGGTGTATCGGTCTCTGGTCAGAGACGGTGTCTGATTGAGCATCATGCTGGTTTCGGACGAAGGTTCCTTTGGAGCACTCTGCGAAGGGTCTTTTCTACAGAAGGCACAATAGCTGATGCACAGAAGAGAGAGGACGAGAACCGTGATGTGCATTCGCAGAATGAACAAGGCCGTGTTGGCTTTGAACGGGTTGAACACGTCGAGCGAGGAGATGGGTCTGGGCATCTTCGTTCCATCGATGAGTTCCGATCGGTGGAGGCCTAATGCCTTCTCACAATGCATAATGTGGCGAAACTTGTCGAGTTCCACGCGGTTCCTGTGGCGCAGGGTAATCTGAACGCCGCATAACGCAACAATAAAGAGAACTGCGCTCGATATGGCAGCGATGAAGACGGAGCCCGTCTTCCAATTCAGACCAACCACCGCCGCAGCGATCACGAATTCCGCTTGGAGGGCTTTCCATGTCTGGTCCCGGGTGTGATGGTGATCTTGCCACGCCTGTCCCATGACTTGGCAGAGCGTGCTCTCGTTTACACTAGAACTACTGAGGGGGGGCATCACGATACTTCGGCAACATTCCTCCACGCGTTCTGCAATGATCGTTGGTTCCGGCCATGCCATTATTTTCGCAAAGAAAGGTGATGCCCAGGGGTAATAGCGGATCTTATAGTGCAACTCAGTGACACCCGATTGGACTTCGTGCAGGGTGCACGTCATCTCTATGCCGTACTTGCAGTGCCCGAACCAAATTGAAAACATCTCTGGCTTGTGTTGTTCTGAGAATGTACCTTGTCTGAGAATCTCATCATCCGACAGAAACTGGAATAGACGTTCGGGTGCGACCTGCACACTGACAATCTTGGATATCTCCTGTCTCGTTGGCATTATTCTTTTGCCGGATCTGGAAGAATGGGTTGAGAGTACTGCGAAAGTCCCTATCCATGCCGTCAACGCCATGCCTAAGCCTAAGTACAATGCGATAATGCCGGCGAGTCAAGAAGAAAGTGGCGGGAGAACGACTTTGACTTTCGGCTCCTCTGGTATTGCTGTGTTCTCCCGCAGAGGCAAACCAATAACGTTGATCCGCCGCTGCTTGATCATGCATCAACGATCAAGTGGAGAACCCGGAGAATGCCACCGGGTACTGTGGCGGTTTTGTGATCCATTTGATGGAATCGGGTAGGGCCGATAGCTCTTTCTGGAGCCTTTCCTGAATGATCGCCATCGGCTCGGCAACCTCGAAGGGCTGGAGCAGATCGTCGGGCTGGGGCTCGAAGGGGATGACGGTGTCTTTCTCGTAGGTGGGGCTTCCGGAGCGGAGGAGTGTTTTGCGGCCGGGAATGGTTCCTTTTTCGGGCGAGGTCTTGTAGAGGTCTCGGTCGCCGTAGCGGGCGATTTTGTAGACGATCCCGATGGAAGGGGCGTGTTGGGAGGTGGTGAATCGCGTGCCGACGCCGAAGCCGTCGATCTGGGCGCCTGCGTCGAGCAACTCGGCGATTCGGAACTCGTCCAGATCGCCGCTGGCGAAGATACTCAGAAATTCGACGCCGGCCTTTTCGAAGTGGTCGCGGGCGAAGCGGCTGAGCTCGACGAGGTCGCCGCTGTCCAACCGAATGCCTCGAATCCGGACGCCCCGGTCGCGGAACTTCTGCGCGATTCGGGCGGCGGTCCGAATCCCTTCGATGCTGTCGTAGGTGTCGACGAGCAGGATGGTTCTGTCGCCGTACAACTCGGCGTAATTGCGGAAGGCCTGTTCTTCGGATTCGTGGGCCTCGATGAACGAGTGGGCCATCGTGCCGGAAGGGGGCAGGTCCAGGAGCCGGGCGGCAAAGACGTTGCTGGTCCCTGCGAAGCCGGCCATCACAAAAAAGCCCCAGTGCTTGGGCAGTCGCCGGACGAAGACCTCGAAGTATCCGGTCTGGTCCATACCCTTGCGGTAGTAGGCCTGGGCCATCGTCAGCTCGTACAGGTCCGTGAACAGGGCAGGACTAGCGTTGATCAGCCACATGGGACCATCTCTCGCAGTCGACTGGATTCCGTGATCTCGATCCCCATCCGCTGCAGTTCGGCCAACACGCGGGCCTCGGCGCCGGGGTCCAGGCTCGCCGTGGCGTCCTTGACCAGCACGAGTTCGACGTCCGGGAACCGGGCCAGGCCCCGCAACGTGTCCTGGACGCAGAACTCCAGGATGGCGCCGAAGACGATGATCGTGCCGGACGAAGCGGATTCCACCAGGTTGACCGTGTTGGGGTTCGAGAAGACGCTGATCGCTTCTTTGTGGATGGCGATGTGGAATTGTTCCTTCTGCACCAACTCGGCCAGCTCGCCGGGGTTTCGCAGGTCGAGCTCGACCACGTCGATGGGCAGGTGGCCCAGATAGCCGACGCGCTCGGCCCCCGGCGTGCCTGCGATGCAGTGGGCGGGGAAAGTCTTCACGAAGTCGGGCTGGTCGGAGATCTCAGGGTTGCCTGGATCGTGCCAGTCCACGGAAGCGATGATCGAACAGCCGTTGTCTATCGCCATGGCCCGCAAGTCGCTGACGACCGGAATGATCTCTTCGGCTCCTTTGGCGTAGAGCTTGCCGTCGGGAACGATGAAGTCGTACTGTGTATCGACATCCCAAAACAGCGTTCTCTTGTCCATGATCCGCCCTCAAGTGACGATCTACTATTGACGAATTACGATTACGAAGAGGACGCGGCGGTTCTCTGTCGGACACGTCCTATGGGTCCCATAGGTCTCCTCTGTCCTATTTCTTCTCTTTCTACGCTCCACGATGCCGCGGGTTTCGTGATTTCGTTCGGGCGGCGGCTGTGCTACAATGCCCGCTCTTGTGAACCCGGCATAGGAAAGGACCGTTCATGAAGAGCTACAGGAAGGAACTCTGGTTCCGCACGCAACACAGACGCGAATTCATCAATATCACGTCCGAGGTGGAGCAGTGCCTCCATGAAAGCGGCGTCAAGGAAGGGATTTTGCTGTGCAACGCGATGCACATCACCGCGAGCGTCTTCATCAATGACGACGAGTCCGGCCTCCACCAGGATTTCGAGACATGGTTGGAGAAGCTGGCCCCGGAGAAGCCCTACAGCCAATACCGGCACAACACCGCGGAGGACAACGCCGACGCGCATCTCAAACGCACGGTCATGGGCCGGGAAGTGGTCGTGGCCGTTACGCAGGGCAAGCTCGATTTCGGGCCCTGGGAGCAGATCTTCTACGGCGAGTTCGACGGCAAACGCGAAAAGCGGGTCTTGGTCAAGATCATTGGGGAGTAGGCGGTTGCCGTCATGGAGTTGATTCTCTTTTTGTTCAAGGTCTTCGGGATCTCCCTGTCTGGGGCGCTGTCGCCCGGACCGGTGACCGCGGCGGCCATTGGAATGGGCTCGCGGAATCGTTTCGCCGGGACGCTGATGGCGCTGGGCCACGGCGTGGTGGAGTTCCCGCTGATGGTTCTGCTGATCTTCGGCCTGGGTCGGTTCCTTCAGATCCCCTGCGTGGAGATCGCTATCGGCCTTGTCGGCGGGGCGGTTCTGATCTTCATGGCAGCCCAGATGTTTCGAGGACTCTTCAAGACAGGCGGTCCGGAAACGCCGATGGCTCGCAGCGGGCCCTTTGCCGCAGGGGTTTTCCTCTCCGGCGGCAACCCGTACTTCCTGATCTGGTGGGCCACGGTCGGCTTGACCCTGATTACCGACGCGCAGGGATTCGGAGTCTGGGCGTTCGTGTTATTCGCGTTGGCGCATTGGTCCTGCGATCTGGTTTGGCTGACGGCCCTCTCGTGGGCGAGCTTCAAGGGCTCCGTGTTGCTGGGGCCCCGACGTCAGCGAATGGTCCTGGCGGTTTGCGCTGCGGCCATGGGCGGATTCGGTCTCTACTTCATCCTTGCTCAAGGGATGAAGCTGATTCGCATGTCGTAGGATCGTTCGATCAAATCTCCGTCGGTTCCGGCGGATTCTCCTGTCTGGGATCTTCTTCCGAGGGCGGCGTCCGGCGATCCTGGGATGGCTCCTGTGTCGTTGTGCGAGGCGTTTCCAGAACCTGCTCCAGATTGTACTGCGCCAGTGCGTCACGCTGGACGCGAGCGACTTGGTACAGATTCTTGTGCGTGTCCGGCCTGGGCTGGGCGAACGCCGCGCCGGCGACTGCCTCTGCGATCTGGGAAAGTCGGATGTGAGCGGGATCCCGCAGCAGCACGTAGCCTCGATGGGGATCGGAGGTCTTGCCGAGCAGGCCGTGGTTGACCAACTCGTCGAGAAATTTCTGGCCGAATTCGCCCGGGATGTCGAGTCGGCTGCAGACCTCGTCGATGGAGACCGGCGCCTGCCCGCTTTCGAACGCCGCGGCGATCTCCCGGGCGACCGAGATGGCCGTGATGTCGTTGGCGATGAACCGCCCGTCGGCCTCCTTGGCCTTTGGACTTTCCGCGGCCTCCAACGTGTCGAAATGCTGGATCACGAACGTCAGTTGCAGGCCGAACAGCACGATCATCCAGGTGACGTAGACCCAAAAAACGCCCAGGGGGATCAGGCCGAGAACGCCGTACATCGCGCTGTAGGGGATGAGCTCCAGGACGTAGATGCCGAAGCCCCACTTGGCGAAACTCCAGACCAACGACGCCATGGCGGCGCCCCACAGGGCCGGGGCCGCCTGGACTTTCGCGTTGGGCATGATGATGTAGAGCAGGAACAGCGCCAGCACGGACAGCAGATAGGAAACGAGGGGACTCAGCACCGTCGCGAGTCCCGTCTCGATGCTTCTGAGAATTGTGAATTGGGTCGTGACGTAGAGTCCCGCCGCCAGCAGCAAGGGGCCCAGCGTCAGCAGGGCCCAGAAGTTGATGACCCGATGAATGAAGCGCCGGCCCTTGGGCACGTACCACATGTGGTTGAACGCGACCTCGGTTAGCGACAGCAGCCGCAGCGCCGCCCAGATCACCAGGATGATACTGACCAGACCCAGCGAACGCGTGTTGATGCCCTCGAAGAAGCGGTTGATGATCTCGTCGAGGTAATCGGTCAGAACCCTGCGCTGCTCGGGATTGTCCGAATCCGCATATTCGATGCTGGTCAGACGGAGTTCCTGATAGACGAATTTCTTGAGTCGCTCGCCCGTGTCTTTGTATGTGGGGATCGAGTTGAAGACAAGCACCACCACAATCGCCAGGGGGACGATGCCGAAGATCGTATAGTAGGACAACGCCGCGGCTAATTGCTCGGCAAGGTTCTTCCGCAGGAGCCGGAGGCAGTGGGCCCACAGCTTGCACTGAAACAGCAGGAACCGACCGGCCCGACCGAGGTTCGCCGCCGGTGTCGTCAAGAACTCTCTCAGAATTCTCATTTCTTCGACTTCTTAAACAATTCCTCAAGCCCTCCGAGAATCTGTTCCTGAAGTTGGCTCTGCAACAGCTTCTGGAGGTCGATTTGCGGGGCCTTCAGGGTGCCGGTCAAAGGCACGGAGATCCGCTTGCCTGCCTGCCCCTCTTCGCCAACTCGCGCCGTGCGACCCGCATAAGTATACGGCAGCGTGACGCTCATGTCCAGGATGCCGTCCAGGCCGATGGCGCCGCCGAAATTGATCGGATTGTTGCCCACATCGATCTGCATGTCGTCGTATCGGAGCACGGCGTTCTGCAAGGCGATCTTCGTGGGGCGAATCGTCAGCACTTGATCCTTCACGGATTCTTTGATACCCCCGAGGATCTTGTTCAAGAGAGACGCCTGGAGACGGAGCTCCTGAATGCTGATCGTGCCGTCGAGTTGCGCCAAGCTGCCGAAGCCGGCCGTCAAGGGGATCGCCAGGGACTGGGTCTCGAAGGTGACGGCGCCGCTGACCCCGATCGCGTCGGCGAAGATGGGGTTGACGTACTGCAGGAAGTTGCCCACCATCTCCTCGGTGATCTGAATCCCCTGCGCCGCCTGAAGCGGGCCGGTGGTTTTCAGCAGGATGGGCCTCTGCGAGAGGTCGGCGTCGGCGGCGAAGTTGAGCTTGCCGTTGTTGACCGTGGTGGTGAAAGGCCGGACATGCATCTGCCCCTTCTCGACGTCCACTTTGACCTCCGTGGGGCCGAAGTTCAGTCCTCTGTATTCGGCGCTGTCGAACCCCAACGAGGTCTGGCTGTTGAGATTGGCGAG
>CALMMH010000798.1 GCA_937868145.1 uncultured Phycisphaerales bacterium | reverse complement strand
GCACGCCGCGAACGCCATCGGCCTACGATACCCACGCAACTACGGACATGCACCCACGCTTCCCGGGTACATGACTGTTTCTGCGACTGGACCGCCGAATGGGATGCGGGGGCAGAAGGAAGGAAGGGACGGACCAATCCGGAATCCGCCGGTTCCCGGCGGGCATTTGTCGCTTTTCGCCAGCAGCATGACGTAGGAGGCCCCGCGTTTCGTTCGGGTGTGCCCTGCACACCCTCCTACACTGACCACCCTAATCTAGTGAACAGGGTGGCACGGCCGAACTTGTTCGGCTGTGTTCCTGGAACGGGCAGAACCGATCGAAAGAGCACAGTCAAGCAAGTTTGACCGTGGCACCCGAATCCCCGTGTTCTGGCGAGATGACTCATAGGATTAGAGTCGTCGCAGTACTCCATGCTGCTGGCCCAAAGCGCAGAATGCCCGGCCGAAGGCCGGAATCCGGATCGATCCGTCCCTCCCCTTCGCGGTCTTGGGCAACCGTTTGAGCCTTGGGACTCGGCTCGCCGCCGGGGACGCGCAACTACGGTCATGCGCCCCGCTTCCCCGGCCGGACAGCGGCTCCCCTTACGAACCCTCCGCAAAGCGATCCTACCGGCGGCCGTACAACCAGAGATCGGCAAAACCCGTCAGAAAATCGAAGTCCACAAGACCGGTTTCGCCCACCTGCCGCCACTGAGCAGCCAGTTCGCTGAAATCTCGGAGATCGACCTGCCCGTCCTCGTTGAGATCCCCTTCGGCAAGCTCCCAGACAAACCGCGGATATCCCCCCTCGGCCGGCAGACACCAGATGTCTTCCGTACCGTTGGCCTTTTCATCGACGAAATCCCAACCGGCGGTCAGATACAGGGAAAGCCGGCTCATGTCCGACGCGTCCTTGCCGTCTCCTCCGTCGCTCTTGGTGCAACCGGTCGTCTTATCCCAGAATGAGTTTTCGGTCTGGCTTTTGTCGTTTATCCCCACCAGACCGCCCGAATCGACGCCGCGGACCGGTCCGCAGGCGTAGCAGCGGATGATCGTGCCCGGCACATACACGATGCAATGGCAATCCGGCTCATTGCAGCCGGCCAAGCCTCCGGCGTAGATGACGGCCTTGACGTCGGCCGTGGAGTAGCAGTCGCTGACCGTGCCGCCGCTGTTGAGCCCCAGAAGGCCGCCGGCGTACGTCCCCCCTTTCACCACGCCCCCGGCGTAGCAGGATTCGACGGTCCCCGAGAGATTCTCGCCGAGCAGGCCGCCAATGTTGAGGTCGCCTTCCACGGTGCAGCAGGTCCGGCAGCGTCTCACCGTCGTCTCCCGGCACTCGCCGATCAGACCGCCGATCCAGTAGGATCCTTCGGACCCTTGCATCAGGCCTTCGGCCCGGCAGTCCTCGATCGTGCCGGAATAGCTCTGCCCGACCAATCCGCCGACCCTCGAGTCGCCTGCGACGGTGACCTCCGCGGTGCAATTGAGAAGGGAGCCCCCGTCGTTTCTGCCGACCAGACCGCCGACGAAGCTCAGGCCTGAAACGTTGCCGGCCCGCACGTGGCAGTTCGACACCGTGCCCCCCTCCAGCGAACCGACCAGCGAGCCGAGATAGCGACCCATCTCATTGGCGATGATCGGCGCTGCGAGCGTCAGGTTCTCGATCCGGGCGTCCGGGCCGTCGACAATGCCGAAGAGCCCCAGATAGCTGCCGGAATCCGCCACCTGCTTGAGGTTCGAGATGCGTTTGTGATTGCCGTCGAAAACCCCGGTGAACGGGCCGTCGTCGAGAGTCCCGATGATGTGAAACCCGTCCGGGCCGTACGCATGGAGATCAAGGTCGGCCATCAGCTTGAAGTGCTTGTCCCAGTCGTCCGGCCGGGCCCCGATGGAATCCAACTGCTGTGCGGTATAGATCAGATAAGGACTCGCGGCAGTTCCGGCGCCACCTCCGTACTGCGCCATGGGGGTCAAGAGAAAATAGAGGCCGCCTGCCGCACTGATTGTCACCAGGGCAA
>CALMMH010000797.1 GCA_937868145.1 uncultured Phycisphaerales bacterium | reverse complement strand
CAGACAAACGATGTGTTTGAGGCCGAAGCGTCCCATCTGATGCATCTCCTTTCCAAAGTTGCGGTGTGGGGTTTGTCCCACGCATCGTCATGGACGGCATTGTCCCGGGAACCAGGGCCGAAGTCAACAGGACAGATTCACCGACCGCGTCCCGTTAATTGCCCTGCCCCCCGTCGGCCCATGTGATGGGGTGAATCACAATCTTCGTCGGAATCTGCGGTTCCTCCCGCATGATGGCCGGCAGACGCTCCTTCAAGTCCTGAAGCTCCTTCGACAGATCAGGCACCTTCTCCTTCTCGACCTTCTCCTTCTCCAGGAGGATGCGGGACAGGGCCTGCGTGAGATCCACGTAGTCGTTGGCCTGCTTGCGAAGCTCCTGGGCCGTGCGATAGCGTGCCTCGGCCACCTGTAGCGAGATCGATTCCTCGACGAACATCGTTTCCAGCTTCAATCGCAACTCTTGGTTGGTGGGAGAAATCGTCTTCATGTGGTCCTGAATCGCCTTGAGTTTGGCCTGCAACCCGGCGATCTCCACCCGGGCGGGGTTGAGCGTCTTGTCGAGCTCGGCCACCGCGTCGGTCGCCTGCTGCACATTGCGGTAAGGAACCAGCTTCCTGAGTTCCTGCAATTGCTTCCCTGTGGTCTCCTCGGACTGGCCGAGTTCCGAGAGCCTCTGTTGATTGGCTGCCAGTTCATCCGAGGTGCTTTTGATGGACGCCTGATACGAGGCAACGCTTCTCTTGAAGGAGTCCGCCGCGAACTGTACATAGATCTCAGCCATCTTCCTGGCGTCCTCCAGCGTCACGGCGTATAGAAGAAAATGCTCAGGGTGATTGGGGTCGATGCGATTTCTGAGCGGCTCAGGCTGAGCTTTGTACATCTCCTGGAGGATTCCCAACAGCGCCTGTTGTCCCTCGGACAGATCTGTGCGGTGCATGGCGGCCGCGGTAATGAAACGATCCGCGTCTTTTCCACTCCGCCGATTCGGAAACGGAATGAAATCCGTCGGGCCGACGATCGTGATATCAGCGGCATAGCCCGGTTCGATGGCGTTGAAATCCTTCCAGGCATTATTGCCCGAGCGCACAAGTGGCACCGATGAGGCCGGCAGCGGCGTCGGACTGACCTCGAATTCAAGATGAATCGGGGTCTCATTCGGCTCGCCCGCCCACGCCGCGGACCCCAACGACAACAGAACACAGACCACGACGCATCGGATTCTTCCACGGCTATTCATTGCGTATGCCTCCCAGCTACAGGTTGTGCTTGGTTCTAATGCTCTCGGCCGCCGGAGTGCCGGCGTACTCAGCGACGATGTAACGATACTGCTCTTGCACAATCGACTCGGTGCCCTCGCATTGGGCGAGGATTTGCGTGGCGGCCAGCAACTTCGCCGCGGCGCCCGCTTTGGCGACCTGTCGTTCCACGTCCTCGATGCGAATCGCGGAAGGACGCGGACGGCGATCGGCGACGGTGAACAGGATGACCGAGACCGCGACAAAGACACTCGCCGCGACTGCGTAGACTCGAATGCGTCGCGATCTGACCACGGGGACACTCTGCCTCGCACCGTCCAGATTGTCGGTCCAGAGGACTTTCGCCAAACGGAGGGACCGATCCAGCGCCTCGGCGGTCCGCCGGCACGGTTCGCAGGCCGCCAGATGGTGGGCCATTGCCTGGGCCTCGGCATCCGGCAGTTCGCCGTCGACGTAATCGACGATTCCATCCGCGAATTCTTCACAAGGGTCACTCATGGTTCGATTCCTCGTTGCAGGAGTTTACCCGCCAGGACCAGCCGGGCTTCTCGCAGCCGGCCTCGCACCGTCGATGCGTTCCATTCCAGAGTCTCCGCAATCTGAGCGGAGTTCATGTCGCAGAAGTACCTCAGAACCACAGCCAAGAGCAGCGTCGGGTCGAGTTCGGCCAAGGTCCGGCGGACCGCTTCGAGTTCCTCGCTGAGGCCCGCACGATCCGCCCCGCCGCCTTCGCCCAGTCCCTCGGCCATGTCCGGCCGGCGTTTGATAATCCGCGACGCCTTGTGGCGGAACCGCTTGCGGTGCTCCGTCAGGCAGTGATTCACTGTCGTGGTGATCAGCCACTTCGTCATGACGTTTTCCTGCTCGAAGCGGTCGGCGT
>CALMMH010000796.1 GCA_937868145.1 uncultured Phycisphaerales bacterium | reverse complement strand
GGAGCCCCTGGAGCTTGGTCAGGTGTTCCTGGGCCAAAATCTGCTGAGATCGCAAGGTTTCGCGGCTATCTTGAGTATCGTTTTGGGGGCCGTTGTCCACAGCGGAACCGGCCTGCTCGGCCGGCGCCGGATTGTGGCAGCGATACTCTCGCAGGAGCTTGTCGGCCTGGGTGTCCAACTCATCGAGCCGCCGGCGGGTCTCCTCGGCTGCGGCCTTGGCCTCGAAGCTCTTCTGCTGTTTTTTTGTCCCGGCTCCCTCGGCGACGAATTCTGCGACCAGCAACTGGTCCTGCAGTTCCTTCTCCGCCTTGGTCTCCAGCTCGGCGGCGGTCTGCATGACTCTCTTGCGCCGCTGCTGGATCTCGACTTTCAGGGCGCTGAGCCGGCGTTCGTATTCGGATTCGGCCTCCTTGACCTGGGTCTCGCACTGCTGGCGAAGGTCCTGACTCTTGAGCCGCAGTTCCCTCTCGAGTTTGTCTTTGTCCCTTTCAAATCGATCCTGTGCGTCGCCGCGGGCCTTGTGGTGCTGGGATTCGATCTGAGACTCAATTGGCTCGACCGTCTCGGAAGACAGCTGGAGAACCTCCGCCAGGGCTTGACGGAGCAGATCCGTATAGCCGCTGCCGTTCCGGCGTCCGGGCTCATGAAGATAGGTTTTCAGATCGTCGGTCATGTGCTGTGTGTCCCGTTGTCCCTGCAATCATACTGGGCCTTGTCGATCATCCCGGCCATGCGCTCCATCGCCTGTGTGGCGGCCCGGATGCTGGCCTCCAACGGCGCCACGTACTTCTTGTCGAACCCGACGCAATTGTCGTCCCGCCAGACCTCTCGCACCCGTTCCCAGTCAGACAGAAGCTTCTTGGTCGCCTGCACGAGCTTGGCTCGACTGTCGCTGGCGCTCATGGTTTCGCCTCCTCGGGCGCAGGCAGTTCCGCATTCTCGTTCGGTTCCCGATTTCGATCGTCCGCAACGGTTTCTTCCGGCGGCTGCACGACCGGGCTGTCGATCCCTTCCCGCGAGCTCAAAGGCGTCTCCGGCGGCGCCAACGCCACGTACTGTTCCAGGGAGTTGACCATGTGGTCCAGACTTGCGCATGCGTTGGGGATATCCACTTCGATGGCGCTGATCAACCCATGGATTGCCCCTTTGTACTCCAAGGACTCTTTCTCAATCTGGCGGCCGTACACCCGGACCAGACGGAACTTGTTCTCGGCGTCCCGAAGACGCCTCTCCGCGATCTGCACGGCCCGTCTTTCCTCCACGCAACCGCTGCGGGTGCCGGCAATGGCTCGGTCCAGGACCTCTCTCTGCTTGAGGGCGAGTTTCGCTCGCGTGTACTGAGAAGTGCGGGCTTCGACCTGCGACTTCCAGTGTCGGTATCGGTCCTCACGAAGCCACTGGATCGTACGTTGGATGTCCGTGCCGGCTTCGTCCAAAGCGTTCGCCGCGATCGATGCGAACGTGGCGAGCGAGGCTCGGAACTCGCTCAACGCCGTGAAGGAATCGATTCTCGCTTGCCCGCCCATCCTGGTCTCCTATCGCTGCTGGAGGTAGTCTTCAATGTGCCGAGCCTTCTTCGCGAGGAACGCCGCATGCTGGCCGGAGGCGTCCAGAAAACGGGAGAGCGTTTTGACCGTCTGGTCGAACTCCTGTGCGAACCGTTTCTGTTCCTGGTCGACCCAGGCTCGTTCCAGCTCTCTCATGCGGGATTGAAGACCCCCGATCAAAGTTTCCAGGTCGGAGTTGAATCGGGTCAAATCGCGAGCAAATCGGCGCAATTCCGCGGGATCAACGTTTGCCTTGGCCATGGGCGTCTCCACATTTCGCTATCGTCATGCTTCTATTATAGCGGATTGCATCGCAGGATGCCACGGATTCTGAGCCGAGGCCGTTCGCTGAGTTGCCGATGCTTGCTTGCACGGCGGATCCACAGTAGGATCGTCCCTTGTGTCTGGGCCGACAAAGACGATCACACACAGACGAATCCTGCTCGGGAAGGCTGAAATGAACGAGAATATAGGAACAAAGCTTCATTGTCTGGCGTCGCTTCTCACGCTTGTCCTTTTATCTCAGACGGTTTGGGCCGATTCCGTCGATGCGCCGCGGTTCGCCGGGGAGAAATCGTCCTTCTATTCCTACGACCGTTACGATTTCATTTACGACGGCCGGGCCTGCATTGTTGTGACACCGAAGACGGTCGCCGCAGGCAAGCCCTGGATCTGGCGGGCGCGATTCTTCGGTCATGAGCCTCAGACGGACATCGCCCTCCTGGAGCGGGGCTATCATCTGGTCTACTGTGATGTGGCCGGGCTGTATGGGGCGCCCAAGGCCGTGGCGATCTGGGACCGGTTCTATGCGTATCTGACCGGGACGTATGGATTCGCCCCGAGGGCTGTGCTGGAAGGGATGAGCCGGGGCGGCCTGATCATCTACAACTGGGCCGCGAAGAATCCGGACAAGGTCTGTTGCATCTACGGTGACGCTCCGGTCTGCGACATCAAGAGTTGGCCGGGCGGCAAGGGGGCCGGTCCCGGCTCGGCAGAGTGCTGGGCCGAATGTCTGAAGGCCTATGAGATGACCGAAGAGCAGGCGATGAAGGCTCCGTGCAACCCGATCGACAACCTCGCGCCGCTGGCGAAGGCGGGGATCCCGCTGCTGCACGTGGTCGGAGACGCTGACGAAGTCGTCCCGATCGGCGAAAACACGACCATCCTGGAGGAACGGTACAAGACGCTGGGGGGCTCGATCCAGGTCATCCACAAGCCCGGCGTCAAGCATCACCCCCACAGTCTCAGAG
>CALMMH010000795.1 GCA_937868145.1 uncultured Phycisphaerales bacterium | reverse complement strand
CCACGGGCGGTCGAAACTCGAACGCGGCGGCCGGCAACGCCACGGGATGGCGTGTGTTCTGGTGGGGCGCCGGGCCCGGGGCAAGCTGGGGCGGCCAGGATTCGCCCCCTGCAGGAAAATCCCAGATCCTCATCGCCGCAATGAAGACAACCGACTGATCCCGGCGATTGTATAGTTTCTCGACACTTCGACCAGTCTCCAGCCGGCGGGCCGATTTTCGCCTGTTTTCGCATACCCGGAAGCCGCACATCCCCGGCGGCACATGATTTGCAGCATCCCTTCTCCGGCGCAGCATGCGCGGCCGCTTGTGAACGGTCCGGCATGCAGCCACGACGACATCGAGGTCCATTGAAGGTGAACGGCAACGGAAAGAGAATCGCAGCCCTGTGCATCCTGCTGATCGTGGGAGGCGGATGGGCCGGCTTGGCGTCGCGGTACACCAGCCGTGCGGCGCAGGTCCAGCCTCAGACGGAAACCGGGCCCAAGTCCCTCTTGAACGATCCCAATTCCCCGCCGCTGACCGGGTCAGGCTTGGACAACAACGCTCTGTTTGTCCGCATGATGCTCTCGGTGGGCATCGTGGCGGGACTGGCCATCGCGGCCTTGTACGTATCCAAAAAGATCTTGCCCCGAATGACGAACACGGCCGGCCGAGAGATCCGAGTCATCGAAACCACCTGCCTGGGCCCCCGCAAGGCTCTCCATCTGGTGGAAGTGGGCAATCAACGGCTGCTCATCGGAAGCACCCAGGAGAGCATCACCATGCTGACCCCCGTCGGCGAGATATGGACCGATGCCTCCAGGCAGCCCGATTGCGATGGGGAGGAAAACTAGATGCCACGCGAGCTCCTGACGACAGACGGAAAACCGCCGATGGCCGACGCAAAGCCCGCTCTCTCCGTCCTCCGCCTTCCGTCATCCGTCCTCCGGATCGCGGGCATGCTGCTGATCGTGGCGACAGCCGCCGTCCCTGCTGCCGGACAAATCGACAACGCGACCGTCCGACCGCCGGGCGTCCCCCAGATCAATATGCCAATGCCGACGTCGCCCGGCGGCAACATGCCGGGCGTCGGCGAACTGCTGGACGTCCTCGAGAAGGCGACTTCGGAGAAGTCGGGAGGAGGAGACTGGGGCACTCCGGTCAAGCTGGTGGTGATCTTCGCCGCACTGGCCATTCTGCCCAGTCTGCTGGTGATGATGACTTCCTTCACGCGAATCGTGATCGTCCTGTCGTTCGTCCGGCGGGCATTGACCACGCAGAGCATCCCTCCGACGGTCGCGGTGATCGGTCTGGCGATGTTTCTGACTCTGTACACGATGGCGCCGACCTACGCGAAAGTGAACGCCGAGGCGATCGGTCCGTATCTGGCCGACCAGATGTCGCTGGAGGCCGCCGTCCTCAACGCCGGCAATTGCATGAAGGATTTCATGCTCCGCCAGAGCCGCAAGAGCGATCTGTCGCTGTTCGTGGAGATGGCCAAGGCCCCCGCGCCGGCGACTCCGACCGACATCCCGCTGCACATCGTGGTGCCGGCGTTCATCATCAGCGAGTTCCGCACGGCGTTCGAAATCGGATGTCTGCTGTTCATCCCGTTCCTCATGATCGACATGGTGATCGCCAGCGTGCTGCTCAGCGCGGGCATGATGATGTTGCCGCCGGCGATGATCTCGCTGCCGTTCAAGCTGATCCTGTTCATCCTGGTGGACGGCTGGGGCCTGCTGGCCAAGAGTCTGAGCCTGGGATTCAGATGAGAACGCAACGGAGTGGAAACCCCTTCGTGGACATAACCTATGGACAATAGTTTCGCCCTCTACATCGGAAGACACACACTGGAGACCGCCCTGCTCTTGTCGGCGCCCATCCTGCTGACCTGCATGGTCGTCGGCATCGCGGTGACGCTGTTTCAGGCGGTCACTTCCATCCGGGACATGACCCTGACGCTCATCCCCAAGCTGCTGGCCCTGGGCGTCGTGACATTGATCTTCAGCGGCTGGATGCTCCAGGTGACGCTGCGTTTCACCGTGGAGATCTTCGCTCTGATCCAAAGCATGGGAGGGAACTGACGATGGCAAGGCCGTTGAAAGAACCGTACGCCCCGCACTTCGATCGGCCAAGGTGACCCGATGTTTCCCATGCTGCTCGGCCTGGGCCTGATCATGGCCCGCATCTCCGGCTTCTTCCTGGTGCTTCCGGTTTTCGGATGGCCGGCCATCCCCCCTCTCGTCAAAGGCGCCATCGCGACGCTTCTGTCCATCTTCTTCTACATCTACAAACCCCTGGCGATCCATCCGGTGGAACTCTCGGTGGTGGAGGCGATCTTCCTGCTCGCGGGCGAGGCCGTCTACGGTCTGGCCCTCGGATTGATCGCCGCATTGCTGTTCGCGGTCGTCCAGTTCAGCGGACGCGTCGCGGAACAGCAGATGGGCATGACCATCTCCGAAATCGTCGATCCGCTCAAGGGCGAAGAAGCCGGCGAGTTGTCGAGCCTGATGGAGATGGTGTTCATCCTGCTGTTCCTCAGCGCCAACGGGCATCACCTGTTTCTACGCGTCCTGTCGAGGAGCTACGACGCATATCCCGCGGGCACGATGCCGAGACTGGAAGTGCTCGTCGAGAGCGTGGTCAGCGCCGGTTCGGTCATGTTCATGGCCGGCCTTCGCCTGGCGGCCCCGTTGCTGGGAGCGTTCCTGGTCCTGATGGTGGCCCTGGCGTTGTTCTCCCGCCTGGTGCCGGAGATGGACATTCTGACGGTCAGCCTGCCGGCCCGCGTGGCGCTGGGGTTATTCCTGGTCGCGGCGTTCCTGCCGTTCATCGCAGGCTTCGTGACGGAGATGGCCGATTGGATGGCCAAACTGTTGCCGCTTTGAATCGACGATCGACAATGTACGATTTGTCCTCTGGATGACCTCGGGAACCCGCCTGGGCTCCGGCGCCTCCTCTGAGATTTCAAATGGCAAATAACAGATAACAGATCCCAAGACCGATGGCCGAGAAACCAGCCGCTGAAAAAACAGAACAACCAACCTCGCGTCGGCTCAACAAGGCGCGCGAGTCGGGGCAGCTTCCGCAGAGCCAGGAACTCGCGACGGCCCTGACGCTTCTGGCTTTGCTGACCGCCCTGGCGACCCTGGGGCCCGACCTGTACCAGTGGTGCCAGCGGAAGATCGAACAGGGACTCTCGGCTCCCGCTTCCTCCTCCCCGTTCTCCGACACCCAGACGTTCCTGCACATGATCCACAGCGACACCATGGACGTGCTCGTCGTGCTGATGCCGATCCTGGGCATCCTGGCCGTCGGCGGCGTCCTGGCCAGCGCCCTGGTCGGCGGCCTGACGTTCACTCCTTCGGCCATCCAACTGCGGTGGGACGTCATCAATCCCGCCCGCGTCCTGGGGAACGCGTTGAACAAGCGGTCTCTGGTCCACCTGCTGGTCTCGGTCTTGAAACTGACGTTCGTCAGCATCATCGTGTGGGTCTATCTGAGGGACCGCCTGGAGATCCTGGCGACGCTGCGGTGGGCCTGGTCCAACCAGCTCATGGCGGCCCTGGCCGACATCATCCTGGGCCTGCTCATCCGGGTGGGCGTCGCCGTGCTGATCATCGGCCTCACGGACGCAGTCTATCAGAAATGGCAGTACATCCAGGAACTGAAAATGACCCGCGAGGAGGTCAAGCAGGAACGCAAGGACACCGAGGGTTCGCCCCAGATCAAAGCCCGCATCCGCCGGCTTCAAATCGAGATATCCATGAGGCGGCTTCGCCACGATGTGCCCAAGGCCAACGTCATCCTGGTGAACCCGACGCACGTGGCCGTGGCCCTCCGGTATGACCCCAAGACCATGCCGGCTCCCATTCTGCTGGCCAAGGGCGCCGATCACATGGCTCAGAAAATCATGCAGATCGGCCGGTCCTACGGGATTCCGATCGTGCAGCGGCCGGAGATCGCCCGAGCCATCTTCGCCTCCGTCAAACCGGGACACCCCATTCCCGAACATCTGTACATGGCGGTCGCGGAAGTGCTCGCGATGATCTACCGTCTCCGTCAGAAACGCAAGATGTCCAAGTAGAAACCGCCTCGCACGCCGGCGTCGAGCGCGCGGACGGTTGCGGGGGATCGAGATCGCAGCCGGGCGGTCCTAGCTTCCGAGAGCGGCCGTCTGGTTCTGCAGCAGCGTCAGGACCTTCTCCAACCGGGCGTACTTCGACATCAGCCGTTCCTCCACGCCCTCGAGGCGTTCTTCCTCCCTGTCGATCTGGTCCTGCAAGCGGTCGATTTGAGTCTGGACCTGATCCTGATCGAGAGTCAACATGCCGTTGGTCGTCTTGAGGATGCCGTCCAGAACATCCTCCATGGCCCCGGTGAATCCCTGCTTGACTCGCACCGTCGCGGTGTGGGTGCCGTCCTTGCTCAAATCGACGGTCAACGCCAGGCCGCTCTCCGGATAGACCGCCGTGTTGTACTCGTTGAATATGCTGTTGCCCATGACGATGTTCTCGCTGAACGAAGCATCCCGCCAGGTCGTTTCGCTCTTCAGTTTGATCCTGGCGCTCGTGATGGTCCCCCCCGAAACCGTCACTTCCACATCATAGGTGCCGGCGGTCGTGTTTTCGCTCGATGCGCTGTAGAACTCGATCGTGTTGCTGTTGGAGCTGCCCGATTTGTCGGCGCCGATGAGTGCGAGCACCGCCAGGTAGTCCTCTGTCAGCGCGTCGGACAGAGCGTCGCTGTCCAGGCTCAGCATCCCGTCGCCGTCGAGTTCGAGACCGATCTGCCCGGGCATCAGGAAGCTGTCGACATCGATCACGAAACCGTTGGTCCGCTGGATCAGCGTGCGACGCAGGTTGCTCAGCATGCTCGTGATCGTCTGATCGCTCATCAGGATCCCGGCCTCTCCCGTATCCTTATCGTAACTGGTGTTCTCGTCGATATACATCACGACCTCGTTGTAGGCCTCCACCCAGGTATTGAGTTTCTCCTTGATCGTCTCGGTGTCCCGCGTCAGACTCACGTTCACGGTCCCGATGTCCAGCAGGTGGAGCGCCACGCCCGAGATGACGTCGCTGACCGTGTTCGAGCTGCGCGTGATCCACTCGTCCGCCCCCAGCGGGTAGCCGTCCACCTTGAACCTCGAATCCTGCGCGGATTGCGTTTCGACAAAATCCGTCCCCGTGAAACCTGCGAGACTGGCTGCGACGCTGCCCCCGACAGTGGACTGGCTAATCGTCGGAATATCCAGCGTCGTGGACCCCGAGCCGGAATTGTACGTCAGGCTCAACTGCATCTGGCTGACACCAGCGCTTTCCGGACTGATCCAGGAACTCCACCCACGGACCTTGCAAGAAAACCAGTTCCGGCCGGCCAAGTGCGAGCGTCGAAAGGTACTCATGCACCTCTCGCTCATACCGAAGACCCACCGCGAACCTGCCATGTGCTTTCCCTCTTCTGATAAACGGTGGTTGACTCGCCAGGATTCGAGCGTTCCGAACCCCCACCGCAGCGTGGAACTTCTTACCCGGG
>CALMMH010000794.1 GCA_937868145.1 uncultured Phycisphaerales bacterium | reverse complement strand
GCTGCTTATCGGTATCGTTACTCGAAAGCCACCACCGAGCGACTTCGAGAAATACAGGCCCATAGGTTATCTCTGTCGCCTCAGGCACATCCCGGCATAGCCCAAGCCAAGCACGCCAAGCAGGACAGCACCGGGGAGAGGAACCGGGTTCTGGTCGAATTCCACGATATAGCCATTCGCAGGGTAGTCGACGCTCCAAACGTCGTTCCATAGACTGCCGCTGCGGCTGTAGTAGCCAAAGAAGGCAAGTCTATTCTGCATTTCTGGACCACTGGGTTCAATTGGGACCCAGTTAGTATACACCCACGGTTCTCCCGTGACCCAATGCCAATTTGCCTTGGGGTCTGAGGTTGCCGGGTCTTTGTAGCCCCCAAGCCACGGTCCCTCGGCATTGTAGTCGCCGACCCACCGCCAGAAGTCACGGTTGTCGGCCACCAGGCTATATACGAAGGTGTTCTCTTGTGCTGAAGTGGTGGTGGCGAGATAGCCACCGCTGGCAATGGCGGTGGCGTTGGCAGCTTCCCAATCGATTCCGCCTGATACGAGGACTGGCTCATAGAAGTGCCCGTTTCCCCCGCTGACCACAGACCACTCATGCAGGTCTGCCCGACCGTCACCGGCCCAGCAAGTCAGAGACAGAACACTCAACACAAGAACTGACCTGGGTCTCATTCTCTCCACCTCGCGTACTTCTCGCAATGTTCGGGCAAACCAACAGGCAACACATTCTCTATTATCGCTTTTGGGACGCGGATTGGCAAGAAGATTCATCGCAAATCCCTGGGGCGTCTTTCGCGGCCCCGGTTTGCGTATCGTTTGACAGCACCTGTGAGCTTCGCTATCTTCTGCCGTGTGATTCAATCGCGAAAGGACAGATATGATAAGATGCATCGTCTTAACTCTATTGAGTGTGACCGTGCTGGAGGGATTGGCCATGGGACAGCGGTTCCCGGCGATGTCGGAGAGCCGGCGGATTGAGATGCTCCAGTCCCCTGCCAAGCGGCCTGTGCGGATGGTGCTGGACACCGACACCTACAACGAGATTGACGATCAGTTTGCGGTGGTCTATGCTCTGATCTCGCCGGAACTGGATGTGCAGGCGGTGTATGCGGCCCCCTTCCACAACAACCGTTCGAGCGGGCCCGGCGACGGGATGGAGAAGAGCTACGAAGAAATCCTGCGGGTTCTAGACAGGCTCGGCAAGTCGCCCGAAGGATTCGTCTTCAAGGGCAGCACGCACTGGATCACGAACCTCGATGAGCCCGAACGTTCCCCCGTCGCTCTGGATCTGATCGAACGGGCGAAAAAGAGCAGCCCGCAAGACCCGCTGTACGTCGCGGCGGTCGGCGCGATCACCAACGTCGCCAACGCGATCCTGATCGAGCCATCGATCATCCAGAACATCGTCGTGGTCTGGCTCGGCGGCAACGGTCACACCTGGCCGAGCCAGCGGGAGTTCAACTACATGCAGGACCTCAAGGCCTCCCGCGTCGTCTTCGATTGCGGCGTGCCCCTGGTGCAACTGCCCTGCACACCAATCGTGACGCATTTCACAACAACCGTGCCCGAGATGGAGCGATACGTCGGCGGCCGGGGCCCCATCGGCGATTACCTGCTGACCATCTTCAAAGATTACCACAAGGACCACTTCGCCTGGTCGAAGGTCCTCTGGGACATGACCGCGGTCGCCTGGCTGGTCAACAACGAATGGCTGCCCTCGGACCTCGTGCACAGTCCCATCGTGACCGACAACTACACATACAGCTTCGATTCGTCCCGGCACATGATCCGCGTGGTCAACTTCGTCCGCCGCGACCCCATCTTCCGGGACTTCTTCACCAAGCTGGACAAGCGATCGCGATAACGTCGTCGAGCTGCAATCCGCATTCCGCGATCTGCGGATTTCTGTTCGAGATCGTTGACGCCGGAGGACGATTCCGGTAGAAGAAATGGGCGTGGTCAGCCTGGGCATTTGAGATTGCAGAAAAGGTAGCAGATTGCAGCATTCGGAAACAGCAGATGAACGGGGGCCGAACGATCGCCTGTTTGGCCCAGACGACCCATACGTACAATTCCTCCGCAACCGCAAGAGTCAGTCTTTCTACATGAAGCCGTGGAGCGGCAACAGCGGCGACGCGTTGATCTGGCTGGGCACGGAACGCCTGTTGAAAGACCTGGGAATCCCCAGGACTTTCGACCCGCGGAAAGCCGACGTCATTCTCATTCCCGGCGGCAACCAGACGATGTGGCAGGAGAACATCGACGTCTGGAAAGAAGCCTGGACCCGATGGCCGGGCAAGAAATTCGTCGTCGGCCCGACCACAGCCCGACTGGGTTACACCACCTGGCGACAGGATGTCGATCAGTCAGGCCGAAACGTGGTGGGCATCTTCGCCCGAGATCCGGAAAGTTACGCGACTCTGTGTGAGTGCGGTCTGAGCAGCCGCATCGAGATCGGGCTGTCGCACGATCCCGCTCTCTACCTGTGGGATTCGGACCTGCTCGGCGCCCACCGGGAGGCCGCGACGGAGGAGTTCGTGCTGGCCGCATTCCGCCGGGATCATGAAGCCGTCGTACATTTCGGAACGCGTCGAATCCTCTGGGAGAGTCTCCTGCCGTTCTTCCTGTGCCGTAGAATCAGAAGACGACGGGTGGACACCCATCGAGAGGACCGGATCGCTCTGGTGACCCAACACACACGGCGCGCCGAACCGGTCAGGGTATGCGACGCGTCCCGCGACATCTTTGAACACTTCCTGGAAATCGTCCGCTCGGCCGCGGAGGTTCATACCGATCGCCTGCACTGCATGTTGCTGGCGGTCATGCTGGGCAAGCCGACGTTCGCCTATCAGACCGCATATGGCAAGCTCGAGGCGATTTGCGAGCACAGCCTCAGGGGCCGGGCTCCTGTCGAGTTCGTCAAGGACACGCGATCTTTGCCCAGCGGCGCAAGACGGTTTCCCCTGGCGTCCGCGCGGGTCCCGCAGCCGTGAGGCCGGTCGATCTCGCGGCGCATCGGCCCCGGGGATTGTTTCTTTCCGCACTTTCGCTACAATGCTCCGCAAACCGGCGACGCCGGATGCGCCCGAGACGATCTTGGGCTTGATTGCAGCAGACCAAGCCCGACCGGCTGCGAGGAACGTGGATGGAATTCGCCTCGCTGCGGCGTCGCGTGAAGGAGCGGAAGAATGGAACTCAGTGCCGACGTACGACAGAAACTGCTGGCCTTTCAGCGGATCGAGATCACCGAAAACCATATCTACAGCCGATTGGCGGGCACGATCAAATCGCCTGAGAACCGAAAGGTGCTGGAGAAGATCGCCGCCGACGAGATGCGGCACTACGAGAAGTGGCGCAGTTACACCGGGGAGAGCGTGGCTCCCGACCATGGCGCAATCTCGAAGTACTTCTGGATCAGCCGCATCCTGGGCTTCACGTTCGGCGTCAAGCTGATGGAGAACGCCGAGGAGAAAGCCCAAGGTGGCTACGAGCAACTGCTCGGCGTGATCCCCGAGGCAGAAGCGATCATAAAGGACGAGGAGGAGCACGAAAAAGCACTGCTCGGCATGCTCGACGAGGAGCGGCTCCGCTACACCGGCTCGATGGTCCTGGGTCTCAACGACGCGCTGGTCGAGCTGACCGGGGCCCTGGCCGGCCTGACGCTGGCCCTGCGGGACGCCAGACTGATCGCCCTGACGGGCTCGGTCACCGGAATCGCGGCGGCCCTGTCCATGGCGGCATCCTCCTACCTCTCGACCAAATCCGAAGAGACCACGAAGAACCCGCTGAAAGCCTCGACCTACACCGGCGTGGCCTATATCCTCACCGTGATCATCCTGATCTTCCCCTACCTGATCCTGTCGAACTACTACGTGAGTCTCGCCTGCACGCTGACAGCCGCGATCGGAATCATCGCCGCGTTCAACTATTACATCGCGGTCGCCCGCGACGAGCCGTTCAAGAACCGCTTCCTCGAAATGGCCGGCCTGAGTTTGAGCGTGGCCGCCTTCAGCTTCCTGGTGGGCTTCCTCCTGCGAACTCTCTTCGGCGTGGAAGTCTGAGATGGGGCGGAAGTCCGACATAATCGACATCAGGCTCATCCGGCCCGAAGATCTCGACGACGTCCTTGCCCTGCTCAGACAACCGTGGCCGGACAAACCCGCGGACCGAAACCGCCCTGCTGGAGAAGGTCGTCGAGATCGCAAGGCAGAAGGGATGCCGTCGGATCAAGCCGGATTCGGCTTTCTATCGCACGGCCGCACACGAGTTCTACGAGAGCCTGGGCTTCGAGAAGCGGGCGTTACTGTTCTCCAAAGTGCTGTAATCCTGCGACTATCATCGCTCGTTGATTCCTTTGGACACAGTCGCTACAATGTCACCGGCGCAGTCACCGATGCACAGTCGTCATGGTTCGTGACTCGATAAGCCGTATGGGAAGCCGATAGCAGAAGCACAAAGAGGAGAAGCGATGCCGGACAACGGAGACGGGGACATGCCTTTCACACGCAAAGAGATACTCAAGATGACCGAGGAGGAACTCGAACGAGGCAAATCGAAACAGCAGGTCCTGGACGATCTCAGCCAGCGTCAGCAGCACTATAACCAAGAGTACCTGGCCCAGATCATCTCGCAGGTTCCCAATGTCGAGTTGCGACGAAAGTACAGCACCCTCAATCGTGTGTTCTTCGGGCTGCTTGTCTTCACGGCTGGACTTAGCCTTGCGGGTGCGATCCTGGCCCTTTCCCGACGAAATGCAGTTGCAGCCGGAGACGCGATCTTCGGTCTTTTCATCTTTCTGTGTTTTGCCGCACCCGTTCGGCGAATGCAAGGCGGCATTTACAGGCCGCTCGGACTCCTGTTGCTGGGTGTTACGGGAATACTCGGAGGTCGTCTTTCCGCGTTCTTGCCGTGGAGCCTCCTGATCGTCCTATTAGTGGGCGCGACATCCATCCTGTCGTT
>CALMMH010000793.1 GCA_937868145.1 uncultured Phycisphaerales bacterium | reverse complement strand
CGTCGAGCGGTATGCGATCGACGTGGACGCCTCCAGCGCATCGCCCGACACGCCGCTGTCGATCGCAGGCAAGATCAACGCTTTGCCCGGCCTCACCGCTTCGATTCTCTCCTCTCAACTGCATATCGTGGCCGACGCGGGGCATACCTTCGATTTTCTGCCGGCGGTCTTGCCCGAACCGACCGACACGGATTTCACGGCGGCTTCTCCCGCGCCCGTGTCGGTGTCGGGCGTCTACAATGGAGACGTGAACGGGACGCTCACGTTCACGGTCGAAGGCACAGGGTCCGTCGGCAACGGGATTCTGCGGCTGGACGTGACCGACGACAGCGGGGAACTGATCAGCACGCTGAACATCGGGGAGGGATACGCCGCGGGGGATTCCCTCAAACTGAACAACGGCGTCGTCGTCGCGCTCGGTACGGGACAGTTCAACGACGGCGACAACTTCGAAGTGGACGTCTTCGCCACGACGGACACGTCCGGTTTCCTGGCGGGAGCGGGAATGAACGCGTTCTTCTCCGGCGCCAGCGCGTCGGAGATGGCGGTTTGCAGCGACCTCGTGGACACGCCCGATCGAATCGCCACGGCCTTTGGCAGCGATCTCACGGACAACACCGCCGCTCTGAGACTGGCGGCCGTCGAGGATGAGGAGACGGACAGCCTCAGCGGAATGACCGCAAGCGAGTATTACCACCGCCTGGTGGCCAACGTCGGTCAGGAAGTGGAGCTGCGGGAATCCCGCCAGGAGAATATCGAGGCAATGCTCCAGAATCTGGAGAACCAGCGCAGCGAGATCAGCGCCGTGGACGTCAACGACGAGGCGGCACAATTGATGATTTTTGAGAAAATGTTCCAGGCGATGGCGAAGTATCTCAGCACCCTTCAGTCGACGCTGGACATGCTGATGGATATTGTTTAAGAGGCGATCATGGGCGGATCACTGACCAGCATATACGACAATGTTTCCTATGCCCTGAACCTGCACTCCCAGGCGATTCTGTCGCTGCAGGAACAGGCGGCGACCGGCAACCGGGTCAACCGGGGGTCGGATAGTCCCTCGGAGGCGTATCGGATTCTGGGATTGAACAGCCAGGAGCGGATGCTGGACGGCTACAAGGGACGCGTCACGGAGCTGATCGGCAACCTGGAGATCTCCTCCACCATCATTACGGACATGTCGTCCGAACTGGCGTCCATTGAGACGTTGCTGACGCAGATCGTCGGTGGCGTCTACGACACCGAAGGCCAGAAACGTATCGCCGACAAGATCGACAACTCCCTGGAGCAACTGGTGTCCCTGGCGAACACCAAACATGCCAGCCAGTACCTGTTCGGAGGCAACGACACGAATGCGGCGCCCTACAACGTTGTTCGCGAAGACGGCATGATCTTATCGGTCACCTATCAAGGCAGCGACACGTCGCGGTCCATCGAGGTTTCGTCGGGTTTGAGCATCGAGACGTACCATGTCGGGGACGAGATCTTCCACTCCGACGCTCGCGAGACGCCGGAGTTTCGGGGAGAAACCGGCGCGGCCGCCGGGACCGGCACGTCCACCGTGCAGGGGGATGTCTGGATGACCGTCGAACACGACGGCACCAACTATCGCATTTCCATCGACGACGGCGCCACGTTTGTGACCGTGCCCGCTGGCGGAGAGACGAATCAGGCGGTCACGGATTCCCGCACGGGACGCGTTCTCTACGTGGACACCACCGGGATCGACAGCACCGGGACCGAGTTGGTTCGCGTGCCCGGGACCTACGACGCCTTCAGCCTCCTGATCGGCCTGCGGGATCTTCTGCTGAACGAACGAGGGCTGAGCACCCAGCAACTGCTCGATTACGCCAACGAGTGCGTGGACGGAATCGAGGAAGTCAACTACCTCCTGGTCCAAGCCGAAGTCTCCACCGGTTCGAAAGTCGGCTTCCTGAGCACCCTCAAAAACAATCTCGAGGATATGGAGTTCGATACGCAGGACGAGACCACGCGTCTGCAGGAGGCGGACATTGCGCAAATCACCATCGATTTGACGCGTCGGGAGGTGCTCTATCAGCTGTCTCTCTCCGTTGTGGGCAAGCTGATGAGCATGTCGTTGTTGGATTACGTCGGCTAGCGTCAACGCGTGAAACGCGGGCGTGGGGGTTCGGGCAGATACGGCGGGCGGAACGGCCCCGAGTGGATGGACGTGCCCTTCGACTGGTTTGCATACGTCGATGTTTGATTTCTATCCAGGAACGTCGCGGGCTGCGGTGTTGGGCCGATTTTTACGTATTCCTGCGGGGCGGCATGCGATTTGCTACAAGAGACCTGGATGTGACCGTCCTGTGACAGTTGGCAAGAAGGGAGCACAACGGATGACAACGCAGTCGGATGTGAATCATTACCAGAAAGGCCTGGAGCTGGCCTCGGCCGGCAAACACCAGGAAGGACTCAACTGCATACGCGAATACCTGCGCACGATGCCGAACGACGCTCAAGCACTCAACGACGCCGGGGCGATTTTGCACTGTCTGGGGCGCACGGAAGACGCGATCGGATGTTTGGTGAAAGCGAGACACTTCAAGGTGGATAGCGCCGAGATCGTGTGGAATCTCGTAGAAGCCTATCTGGCCGGCGGGCGAGCCGTCGAAGCCAGTTCGCTGTTCGATCATATGGAACAGATGGGGATACTGAGCGTCGAGGTGCTGAACCGGACAGCCACGATGTTGCTGGACCAGGGGCGAAAAGGCCAGGCGATCGAGGTTCTCCTACGCTCCTCCCGGCGGTGGCCCGAACAGGCGGTTCTCCGGCCGATGCTCGATGTGATCCGCAGCAAACGACCCAAGGTGGCCTTCTTCCGCACCGGCGCCGGGGAAGACGGAGTGCTTGCCGATGTCTGTGGGTTCGTGCAGGACCGGTTTGTGACGAGATTCCACCAGGACGTCGGCTCTATTTCCGACGCGGCCCCGGCGTGCCCAAACACCGGGGATTCCATTGCCCGGTCGGAAAGCGTCGCCGACTTGGTGCGGTGGAGCGATATCGCCTGGTTCGACGGGGGCGGCGAGATGGCGGCCGAGGCGTCCCGACTGGGCGCCAAGGCCCGGATCATCGTCAGTCTGAGGCGGTCGGACTTGTTCGGGCACTGGCTCAAGGACGTTTGTTGGGAGAACGTCGGCATCCTCGTCCAGATCGGCAGCTCGGCGGTGGAAGAGACGCTGGTTGAGCAGGTTCCCGATATCCGCAATCGCACGCGGCTGGTCGTTGTTCCCAACGGCATTGATCTTGGCCGCTACGCGCTTCGTCGACGCGAACGCGGCAAGAACATCGCGTGCATCGGATGCCTGACGATGCACGCCAACCCGGCGTTCCTGGTCCAGTGCATGCAGAAACTGCACTACATCGATCCGGGATACAAGCTGTTCTTTGCCGGGACGTTCGAGAATCTCCTTCTGGAGCAGTACATTCGTCACATGGTTCGGACGCTGAATCTGACGGATGCGATCTCGTTCGAACCTTCCCACGGCGAACTGAATCACTGGCTCAGCGACAAGCACTACATTGTCGCCAGCGGGATTGGTGAGAGCCAGGTCGAAGCCGTGTTGGCCGGAATGGCCTGCGGGCTGAAACCCATTGTCCACAACTTTCCGGGATCCGAGAAGTTGTTCCCCCAGCAGTTCCTGTTCAACATCGCCGAACAGTTCTGCGGGCAGGCGCTGGCCCGCGAGTACGAGCCGGAGCAATACCGCCGATTCGTGGAACAGCGGTACCCGATCCAGGAACAGTTCAACCGGGTCAATGGCGTCCTCCAACAGCTCGAGATCGAGATCGAATCTCACGCGGCATGTGGTTCTCGGGAAGCCTCGTGCGGATCGTTTTTGCCGTCCGTGTCGTCCGATGCGCGACGGACCACAACCTGACAGTCTGCGGTTGCATGTACGATGACGGATTTCCGTGGAGAAACGATAGAGCGGCTGCCCTCGGGTGGGGGAGTCGACAAGGGCCCGCTGGTCAGCGTGCTCATGCCGACGTACAACCGCCGCCGATACCTGCCGACAGCGCTGGCCAGCGCGCTGTCGCAGACCTATCGCAATCTGGAGATCTTCGTCATCCGCGACGGGGGCGAGGAAATCGCCGACGTGGTCGAATCGTTCCATGATCCGCGGATCGTTTTCATCGACCGGAAGGAAAACCACGGCAAACCCCGCTCTCTGAACGAAGCTCTCCGTCGGGCGCAGGGCACGTACGTCGCCTATCTGGACGACGACGACGCCTGGTATCCCCATCACGTCGAGACTCTGGTCCATGTCTTGGAGACGCAGACCGATTGCCAGGCGGCCTACAGCGATCTCTATCGGGTCTACTGCGAGGTGCGCCCGGACGGCGAACGGATCGTCCTGAGCAAGTATGTGGAGATCAGCCGGGATTTCGATCGATTCCTGATGCTGTACTTCAATCACGCCCTGCATGTGTCGGTGATGCATCGCCGGGACTTGATCGAGAAAATCGGGCTTTACAACGAGAGTCTCAACATCCTGATCGACTGGGACCTCAATCGCCGCATTTCGTTTTTCTCGGACTTTCATCACGTTCTGTCGATCACGGGGGAGTTTTACTGCCCCTTGAAGAATTCGGACCGGATCTCGGATGTCCGTCGAAGAGATTCCGAGGACTATCTCCGCAATGTCCTGGCCATCCGCACGACGAATCCGCCGAAGCCTTGGTCCAAGATCGACGAACTGTCGATCATCGTGGCCACGGACCGGCTGACCCATGAGGTGGGGCAGATGCTCATGCGGGTGTGGCGGCATACATTCTATCCATACCGGCTTTACCTGCCTCTGTCGTCGGCGGACCTGAAGCGGTTGGATCTCCAGATGCCCAACGTCGTGCTTGTGCCCGTAGAGCCGCAGAGTTCCGTGAACGAACGCGTGGACGTCGCGCTGCAGCAGGCCGAAGGCAAGTACGTGGCGATC
>CALMMH010000792.1 GCA_937868145.1 uncultured Phycisphaerales bacterium | reverse complement strand
GCTTGCCGAAGCTCTCCTCGGCGGCAAGGGCGGCACGACTCCCCTTCACGCGTCCCTCAAAAGCGTCGCCCATGGCCGTCAGGACCACGTCTTCGCCGGTGGACAAGGCTTGTGCAGCAGCGCCGGTGCCGCGTCCCCCGCAGCCGACGAGGCCTACTTTGAGGGTATCGCCCGGGGAGTAGGCCGAGGCTTTGCCCGTGAAGGCCAAGTGGCCTGCGAAGGCACTGCCAAGAGCGGCGACGCTGGAAGCCTTGAGAAACTGTCGCCGGGATGAATTCACAGCGATTCGGGATTGTGATTTTTCCATAGGACTATCTATACCTCCAAAAAAATTACGAATCCTGGGTGAGACTAAATGGAACATCAGCGGCACGTCGATCCTGATCGTCGTCGGTGCCTCTGATAATAGAGAACCAGTCCGGTCACTGCGGCCAGGATCATGAGCACCGTCGCGATCAAGCCCACATACGGTAGAAGAAGCTCGTAGCTGTGGAGTCGCTGAATCGCATTGCGGAAGGGACCCTGGCGTTCGTACAGGCCGATCTTGCGAAGCAGCAGCAATCCCCCGCATACCGCCGTGACCAAGATAAAGGGAGCACTCAGGAACCCGATGAGGCCGTGCCATTGTCGCCAGGACCGCCTAGGAGAAATCGTCGCCGCGTTCTCTTGACCCGTAGTTTCCGTCATGGGCTTGCCTCTAGAACAAACGCACAAAGATCCGCAATCGATCCGGGCCCGTGTCCGACGACACGGCCAATCGGCACTTCTATCTTACTCCGGGGCCCCAAAGGGTCAAGGACAAACCACGAAGTCGCCCACCCCGAGACGCAACACGCGACACCTTTGCGGATTCAGGGGATGGCTTCTTTATTTCGGCCCTGGATCGAGTACAGTGTCCTGGCATCCGGCGATTCCCCGGCCTTTTTTCTTGCCCTCTCCTTTGGCCGGCGACAGAATCAGGGAATGCGAAGGTTATGATAAATGGCTGCCCCCCCAGGTTTTTGCATGTTGATGTGCCTGCAAGTCCGGTCTCAGGAGCCTGGGATTTCCCGCCGCTATTTGTGTGGTGCACTGGAAAGGATCGACAAACCAATGACTGCTTCATGCCGTGTTGCGTTAGCCCTGTTGGTCGTGCTTGCTCTGTGTTCTGGTCGTGCCAAAGGGCAAGACGTCCAGTGGTGCGACGCCAACTCGCTCGAAATCGAGGGCAAAGGCTGGGCCGACACAGCAGGTCCCTTCGACCGGCTTCCCGACTCGGCCCAGAATAAGGTTTCCCCGTCAGTCTGGGACCTGAGCAAACACAGCGCCGGCCTCTGCGTCCGTTTCGTCACCGACGCCGCCGCGGTCAGCGTGCGATGGTCGCTCACAGGGGAGTCGCTCGACATGCCCCACATGCCCTCCACCGGCGTCAGCGGCGTCGATCTGTACGCTCGCGGGACCGACAACGCCTGGCGGTTCATCGGCAACGGTCGGCCGGGCGCGATCGATGGAAATCTCGCCACGTTCGGGTTTCCGGATGGGGCGGCCTCTCACCGGGAGTGTCTGCTATACCTCCCTTTGTACAACGGGACCAAATCCCTGGAGATCGGCGTGCCGGCGGGGGCCCATCTGGAACCCGCGCCGCCGCGGCCTGAAGACCATCGA
>CALMMH010000791.1 GCA_937868145.1 uncultured Phycisphaerales bacterium | reverse complement strand
CGAGTGCGGCCCCAACGCGGTGTTCTCGTTCAAACGCGAGGGGTACGGCAAGACCGACTTTTGCCTTCGGGACACGTGGGAATCGCTTTCATACCCTGGGACTTGGCTGCTCTTCGCCAGGCATTGGCGCTACGGCCTGAACGAATATGCCCGGGCGTTCCGCAAGAAGTTGCTCATCGAGCAATTGCAGAGGCTGATCCCGTCGCTTGGGCCGGAAGACATCCGCCCGGCCAAGGCCGGCGTGCGAGCCCAAGCCCTGGGACCCAAGGGCGTCCTCGTGGACGACTTCAAGATCGAGGCTCGAGGCAATGCGATTCACGTTCTGAACGCTCCATCGCCGGCCGCCACGGCGTCGCTGGCGATCGGCGAGCATATCAACCAGGTCGCCACCGAGCATTTCAAGCTGTAGAAAGACTGAGAATGACAGATCTCGCGAACAAAGACTATGTCGTCGTCCTCCAGTGCCATATCGTGAAGGAACGGTGCCCGGGCTATCTGTGCGAAAAGGCCTTTCACGAGCGGACGGGCGGTTTCGCGGAGTACCCGAAGGACAAGCCCCTGCGCTACTTGTGCATCACCTGCGGCGGCTGTTGCGGCCGGGCGAGCCATCGCAAGCTCACGCAGTTCCTGCGAACCATCGCCAAGAAGGAGGGCATTACGAAGGACCGGATCGTCGTCCAGTTGTCCTCCTGTATGGCCAAGGACAACTATCATTCGCCGCCGTGCCCGCATCTGGGCTACATCAAGACCCTGATCGAGCGGATCGGCCTCGACGTGCGGGAGGGCACCGTGATCAGCGAGAAGTCCGAGCAACGACGGCGAGGGGGGACGTACCACCGATGAGCCGGCGGTCGTGCGGCCAATTCCTCGATCTTGCTTGACAGAGCCGAAGGCGTCACTACCATAGCCTGGAAAATAACCTTGATTTGTGGAGGTCCCGTATGAGGTATGGTTCGAGTTGGCTGATCGCGTTGTTTCTGGTTGTAGCCGCGCTGGCCGTCGGCGTGTGGGGACAGGATGGTTCGCTCACGCCGGAAGCGATCGAGAAGATCCGTAGCGAATTCAAGATGGATGCCCACGCCAAGACGGTTCGCAACGCGCTGACGACCACCGGTCTCAAGGAGATCTCCACAAACCGCGAGATCCTGGCCGATCACGAAAGCAAGTTCAGCCACAAGGTCAAGACCAACGGCATCAGCAACCAGAAATCCAGCGGCCGCTGCTGGATGTTCGCCGGCTTCAACATGATCAAGCCCGTCCTGCTGAACAACCTGGAGGTGGACAGTTTCGAGTTTTCCCAGATCTATCTGCAATTCTGGGACAAGATGGAAAAGGCCAACAAGTTCCTTGAGTACATGATCGAATTCCGCGACCGCGAGGTGACGGATCGCGAGGTCGTGTTCCTGCTGCAGGACCCCTGTCCGGACGGCGGGTATTTCGAGAATTTCGCGGACCTCGTCGGCAAGTACGGCGTGGTCCCCAAGGAGGCCATGGCCGAGACCGCCAGCTCCGAGAGCACGGGCACGATGAACCGCATGCTCGGGCGGCTTCTGCGGAAGCACGCGGCCGAGCTTCGCGCCATCTACGCCGAGACCGGCTCGATCAAGCAGATGCGCCTGGCCAAAGAGAAGATGGTGGCTGAAGTGTATCGCATGCTCGTCCTGCATCTGGGCGAGCCCCCGGTCGAATTCGCCTGGCGGCACACGGCAAAGGACGCGAAGGACAAGGAGGAGGCCAAGGACGAAGAGAAAGAGAACGCCGAGGAAGGCGACGACGAGGAAGAGGACGAAAAGGAAGAGGACGAAGAGAATGGAGAGAAGGCCAAGGACGACTACGAGGTCCAGCAAAAATGGAGCGAGCCTCGCACCTTCACGCCGAAGT
>CALMMH010000790.1 GCA_937868145.1 uncultured Phycisphaerales bacterium | reverse complement strand
CCGTATTGCTGACGATCGGCGAGCACTCCACGCAGTAGATCGCTCCGCCCATGCCGCCGGTGTTGTTCGCGATCGTGCAATTCTCGACCGTCAGATCGGAAAGCGAGCAGTAGATCGCTCCGCCGTAGAGATCGGTTTCGGACACTTCGGCGTCGCTGTCTTGCGGATTCAACCCCGCCTCCTTCTTGGCGTAGCTGATCCGGCAGTAGCTCAGGACATCGTCGGATCCGGAATCCACGAATCGCAGGCCGCCCCAGCCGATTTCCTTGTTCACTGCGGTGAATTCGATCATTTGGGCTTCATTGCCCTGGGCGATGAACCTGGCGTTCTGTCCCACCGTCAGACCGAAGGACCCGGTGAACAGAACCTGCACGCCCGGCTCGATCGTCAGTCTTCCGCCCGTCGGGACCAGGATGTTGCCGGTCACAAGGTATGGAGACTTGGCAAGGGACCACGTTCCCGACACCTGCCCGGCGACGATAGGAGTCCCTCCCTCGTAGGCCTTCCCCTCCAGCATCACGTTCTTGACGCTCCCGTCGCCGCAGCGAATCACCAGAGCCCCAGTGTATCCGCCGGCCTCGGTCGGCTTGAACGCCACGTTGACATAGGCCCCCAAGCGGATCTGCCCGAGGACAAAGGAGTCAATCCGGCCGGCGTAGCTCTGTCCCGCGCGCGCGATGAGGAACCCCTCCGGACAGGAAATCGAGTCCACGTCCAGGTTGGCGACATTGTTCGTGATGCGGAGAACTTGCGCCGCGGATTGTTCGCCCGGCGCGGCGGTGAAGCTCAGGGAGATCGGGTCCACTTCCAACGCGGCCTGGGCGGATCGCACGTTCAGAACGCATTCGGTGATCACGCAATTGCTGTACAGATAGGCTTTCGGCAGGAGATACCAGGCTTCCGTGATCGCCTGCGGATACTCGGTGCCCCAGCCGAAATTGAGGTGGAATTCGCCCTTGGTGTTGTACCCGTCGCAGACGATGACGTGGCCGCCGGCGCCGTCGGGCGGACTGAAGCTCAGCAGCGCGGGCAGTCCGTTGATCATGTTCTCCTGCAGAGCGACCAGCCCGGCGTCGGTCAGACCCCCGAACATGTCCGCGGAGTAATAACCGAACCGGTCCACGAGAGCCTCCTGCACATCATACGTCATAGCTCCCGATCCGTCGCTGCTGTAATTCATCTCCACAGCCATGCCGCAGGCCGCGCTCACCGCCGCGGCGTCGGTATCGTCCAGGTCGATGCCCTGGGCGTATTTCGTCCGGACCGTGCCGAGGTAACCGTTCAATTCCGTGAACGATGGGAAGTCGTACAATTCGCTGTCGGCGTCGATGTCAACGCCGCTGCGAAGCGTGTAAGCATCATCCTGAGTGAAGGAGACGTCACAGAGCTGATGATAGTGAACGAGCTGCGCAAAAGCCGTCGCGACGCACCCCACGTACGACCGCAGATTGTCGACGGGGTCCAGCGGACAGAAGGCATTGTACGGCTCATCCTGACCCCAGGCGGTCTCCAGCCAGCCGCCCGTGGAGGTCGTGCCCTCCGCCGGCCACTGCTGGAACGACGCATCGTTGGGATCGTCGGTTTCCCCGCAAGCCAGCAGGTCCCACAATTGGGCGGTCTGGGCCGATTTGAGTTCGGGGTGCTCCGCGAGCGACTTGGCCCTGAGCTTCAGATCCGCGCGCAGCAGGCGATACAAGGGGTTCTTCGTATCGCCGGTCGTCGGGAACGAGGCTTGGAAAGAATATGCGATGACCGGCGCGATGTCCGTATCAGCCGACAGCGCGATGAAGCCACGGGGCTCCAGGTCGGCCACGTAAGCCAAAACCGTCCCATCGTCGTCACGCACTTCTCGAAAACCGGCGGGCGACCGATCCGCAGCCGTTGCCCGGATTGCGCCGCTGCGAACCCGGCTCGGCAGAACGGATCGCCCTTGCAGGAACCCGTCAGTGACTTTCTGCGCTTGAGACAGACTCACCGATTCGGCGAGAGCCGTCGAAGTGCAATACAGAAACGCCAAGACAAGAATGATGCGAACCATCTTTCTCCCGCCGACCTGCGTCATACCGAAGTCTCCAACTCTTCCAAACCTTCCGCAACCAGAACACCCAACACGCATACCGAGATTATCGGCATTTCGGCCCGGCATATTGCCGGCCGATTCTCTTCAGACAACGGGATCCCCAAAGCCCAACCGCAACCACGCAAGGGGTCCTATAATAATCAATCGGGACGCCCTTGTCAAAAGAAACGTCGCGTTGATGATGGGACGCCCTATCAAGACTTGACGTCCCGTAAACACCCCAGAAGAAGGCAATTTGTGGGCAATGAAAGTCCCGCGACCACACACGCCGTATCGATCCGAGCGCCGACGGACAAAGTCGCCCGTCAGTAGTCCTTGAAAAGCCGTATCCACTCGGGCCAGTCCTCCGGCTGGACACCGCCCGCCAACGTCCATGGCCCTGTCGTGTCGAACAAACGATGCCACTTCAATGTCCAAAGCTCCTTGAGTCCCACCTTCCGCACGGAACCGTCCACAAACAGGCAGTTCACCGCTCCATCGTGCCGATTGATGCAGCAGCGGGCCATATTGCTCTCGCTCCAGGTGACGTCTTCGATCGCCGCCGGCGAATCCGTATGCGACGGCCACAGATCGAAACGAAGGGCATCGATGAACAAAGGGACGCGTTCGGGTTCCGGGACATCCGCTAGATCTGCCCATCCGACCGTCCTGGAGATCCCCCCTTCGTACCGGTCCTCGATTTTCAGGGTGTATCCGTTGAGAGAGTAGCTGCCCGCCAGTCCATTGGCGTTCATCGTGTAGGTCTTGGCCTGATACGTCGCCTCAGTCGGAGTGTTGAAGATGCCCCAGGCGCTGAAAACATTCGACCTCGGCGAGGACCTGCCGTTCGCATCCATCATGGGAATCACGGCCTCGGGGCAGAACCACGCGCGGTTCCGCTTCCAGTCCTGGTATTCCTGCGACAACTGCATCGGCCACCAGTATCCGTTCGTGGAGACACCCGTGAGGAAACTGCCGTCATTGTCCTTGATGTAGTCCAGAAAGATCCCTCGCCACTGGTGCAGATTGGCCTGGCATACGGCTTCCTTGGCCCGCCCGCGACCGGTCTGGCCCACGGCCCCCAGCGTCATCAGAACCAGAGCCAAGCAACCCAATCCAACCACGAGATCGACTATCCTGAATTTACTTCGCGTTTCCATATTCGTCTCTCCCTTGCGCGGCGATCGGCGCCGACTGACAGGTCAACTCAACGTTCCGCTACGACGGATGCGGAGATCCCCCAGACCGTGTTCTTCTTCGGTTCCGCGAGAAACGAATAGTCCCTCGAATCCGCGAGAATCAACAGGCCATCGGCGGCGATGACGGGATACGCAGGCCACCCGCCCGTCTGACAACAGCTCAGTTCCGTGCCATCCGAGGCGATCACGTAGAGACACCCATCGTCGCATGCGGCATAGAGCGTCCCCGTCTTGTCGACGGTCATCGTAAACCCGCCCACCTGGCCGAACGATTTGGCCCACTTCACGGTCCCCGACGGATCAACCGCATGGATGTACGGATCGTCGAAGCAAACGTAGATCGTCCCGTCGGGTCCCACGACGGGTTCAGACCACCCGTCGCCATTGGCCGGAATCGTCTCGTACTCGCCCACAGGAATCGCGGGATCGGAGAACCGGACCGACCAGCGAATCCTCCCGTTGGCCGGCTCGATCGCATGGAGACTGCGATCGTAAAGCAGGGTCTGATAGATCGTGCCGTCGGCGGCCACCACCGGCGAGGCGAATGGCCAGGCGTGAGTGTTCGGGTCGTTCACATCCGCCGGGAAACGGCACAACCACTTGATGCCGGCGCCCGCGGGAGGGAGGGCATAGAGAGCCGGCTCGTAGAGGTCCCCGATATAGATCGTGCCGTCGAGCCCGATAGAAGGCGAGGCGAAGATCGCACTGCGGGATGCAGCCTGGTAACCTCTGAGCATACACATCCACAGTAGAGCGCCGTCAGCCGCAGACAGCGCGCTAAGCGTGCCATCGACAGAACCGACATAGACCGTGCCGTTGGCGTCCACGGCGGGCGAGGAGTACACAGCCCCGCCTGTGGCATGAGACCAACGGAGATAACCATCAGAGGCCACTGCGTAGACTCTGCCGGACTTGCCGCCGACGTAAAGACTGCCGTCGGAACCGATGCTGGGAGCGCTCACCAGAGGCGTGTTGACATCCAGCGTCCAGAGGGAAGCCCCCTCCAAGCTCAAAGCGTATAACTTGCCGTCCTCGCAGGCGACATAGATCCGACCTTCGGCGCCGACAGTGGTGCTGCCGACGATAGCTCCATCGGTTTCGAATTTCCATTGGATCTCGCACGTCAGCGGCCCGGCGTCGGCGCTCAGCCCGCTCCGACGGTAGTCACCTCCCAACGAAGGCCATTTGGGCTCCCCCGCAACGTCCTGGTGGGCGAATAGCGGAAAAGCGGCAACCAAAGCGAACACAAATGAGAACAGAAGTATGTCGATGCGTTTGCTCCTCATGATGATTCTCCTTCCTCGAAAGACTCCCATGATCCGCCGGCGGTCGAAGAGACCACATGTTTCGAACCGATCATCACTTTGCAGTCCGAACATAAGTCCAGGAAACCACCGAAACGTTACAGGGAAAATGGGAAATGCGGCAGGAGTGCCCCCTTCGCCCGGGCGAGACCTCTTGACGCTCGCGTGGCGCCCTTGCCCTAACCTTTGGCAGAGCAAGAATTTACAAAACAATCGGATTATTGTGGTGGCATGGAAGCGGTCAAATCAGGCAGGACGTCCGCTCACCCGCCGGCGCGTTTGACCGTGTAGCCTCGCTTGGTCAGTTCGGCAACCACCAGGTCGCAATGGTCGCCCTGGATCTCGATGACGCCGTCCTTGACGGTCCCGCCGGCCCCGCATCGCTTCTTGAGTTCTGTCGCGAGTTTCTGCAAGCCCGGCTCATCGAGCAGAACGCCCGTGACGATAGTCATCGTCTTGCCCTTGCGGCCCTTGGTGTCCCGTGAGACGCGCACGATCCCGTCGCCCTGTGGAATCACCGCCCCCTTGCGGCACACACACTCCGCGACAGGCTTGCCGCAGTCCGGACACATCCGCCCGTGCTCCGTCGAATAAACTATGCCGGTTTCTTTTGCCATAGATGCCTCCGCTACCGGTAAGCGTCTTTACGGTGAGCAATCTTGACGACACAGACCGTAAGAACGTCATCCTCAATGGTATAGAGAATTCTGTAAGAGCCCTGGCGAATCCTGTACTTCTCTTCACCTGTCAACTTCACGCTGCCGGGCGGTCGTGGGTTGTCGGCAAGAGCCTGGATGCGGGCAAGAATCAGCGTCAAATCTCTCTTCGGAATCCGGGAGATCTCCCTGGCGGCGGACTTCTTGACCTCGATCCTATATCTTGCCATGGGCTTTCAGGTCTTTGAGGACCTTCTCGAAAGACAGCGTCTTTTCGCCCGCCCGCTCCTCGAACGCCCGGAGATCTTCCTCATCCTGGCTCAACTCGCGACGCAGAGCATCATCGACGATATCCGAAATGGATCGGGAGGTTTCAGCGGCCTTGATCTTCACTGCCTTGTGAATCCCAGGGTCGAGGTACACCGTGGCTCTCTTCCTGCGTGTAGACATCAATTCATCTCCTGACACCTAACACGGCTATTTTAACATTATAACGTTATGGCGTCAAAAGGTTCATCGGGACCACATCCGCTTGCACGTGATCCGAAATAGCTCGGGCTCTTAGCCCTCAAGATATACGCCGGCTTCTGTGAGAGCATCGCGAAGAACTGCGGATTTGAGGTCGCGGCTGCCAATCCTCTTGGCTGCACAGAGGGCTGCGGCGGTGCCGGCGCCTTGGCCCTGGCCCATGCAGCAGACGGTATTCCGCGTGGACATGTGGGCGTCGTGGTCCGACGTGATCATCATGCCGCAAGCGTAGAGGTTCTCGATCCCCTTGACGCACAGGGCCTTGTACGGGATGCCGTAGGTGCCGCCGTTCTTGACCTGGAGCCTCGGTGCGCTGTCGTGGAAGCCGTAGACCATCACTTCGTCGTCGAAGTGCCGGGCTTCGAGCACGTCCGGCAGCGTGATGTCGTAGTCGCATTCGATCAATCGGCCCCGGCGGATGCAGAGCCTCGGGCTCGTGCGGGCCATGAACGCCTTCTCGCAGCCGGGGACGTATTGGCGGAACAGCTCGACCGCCTTGGCCAGTCGCCTGCGGATCTCCAACTCGGCCTTGGCCACCTCGTCCCGACTGGTCGGACTGACTGGCAGCTTCAAGTTGCACTTGATGAACATCAGGTAGTTGTCGTGGACGGTCGTCGTGATCATGCCCATGCCGATGGCCTTGGCGCCCTCGGCCAGGCCCGGCACATCGATCCACTCGGCCCCCGCGCGGACGATCTGGTCCGGCCGGCCGCTTCGCATCCCTCTGGCCAGTTGCCCTGTGGCCTTGTTGGCCTTGATGAACTCGTGGTATTTGTCGATATCCACGTTGCCGATGCCCACGCTGTTGCAGACGGGATAGTCGTTGGGCTCGGTGAACTTCGCGCCGGCGCAGGCGGCCAAGTCGCCGTAGGCGGTGCAGTCCACGAAGGCCTTCGCGTAGAACGCCTCCCGGCCGGAGCGGCTCTCGACGATCACGCCGCGAACTCGCGAGCCGTCCAGAATCGCCCCAGTCAGCAACGTATTGACGAAGATCTGAACGCCCGCCTCGACGAGCATCTCGAACGCGATGAGCTTGTAGAGTTCTGTGTCGATCGCGGTGCAGACCGAGTCGTAGTTGTAGCCCTCGGTCATCTCGGCGTGTCCGGAGCAGCCGCCGACCTTCATGAGCCGATCGATAATCTCCTGTGGGATCCCCTTGACCACCTGCTGCTTCGCGACGCCGGGAAACGCCTTCCAGAGATTGTAGAAGCTGTGCAGCGCGGTGCCGCCCTCGGTGACAGTGCCGCCGGGATAGCCCTTGGCCTCGATGATCGCGGTCCTGGCCCCCTGCCGGGCCGCAGCGATGGCCGCCACGACGCCCCCCGTCCCGGCACCCGCAACGATCACGTCGAACCTGCGGATCGGCAGCCTCTTGGCCGGTTCCTCATAAAACTCCCCGGCCACGTTCGAAGCGGCCGCGGAACCGTTCGTCGCCATGCCGGCCCCCACCCCGATGCCCGCCATCAACACGCTCTTGGAAAACTCACGTCGGTTCATTGTCATCCTCCATCTGTTCGTCATGGCGATAGTATAGCCTGTTCTACTGCATCCCTCGATCCGGTCCCCGAAGATTTCAATCAGGCCCTCGCGGAAGACCCGATCGAGATCGCCGGAAGATACTCCCTCCGACGCTGGGGTTGGGAGCTGGGAGAGGCGATCGAGTTGTTGCTGAAGGAAGTTGGAGATTTCTGGGATGTGCAGGCCGCGATCCAATTCTTCGCCGGACTTCTTGCTGCGGATGAGGTCCAGGACGGCGGCCTTGACCGTGGCGTCGTCGATCACTCTCTCAACCCACTTGTCAAACTCAATGGAGACGACGCCGTAACCACGCTCGATCCACAGGCAGGCGAGCACCGGCCGCAGGACGTACAGATACTTCTTCAGCCAGACCGTGTCACCCTGCAGGTAGTCGCGGTAATTGCCCTGGGCCATGTGAAGATAGTGGTAGTGACCTGCGGCGGGCTGATAGTACTGCGACATCAGACCGCGGATGCGATCGACCACGCCGGCCCGCCGGCGATAGACGAACGGTGGTTTACCGGTTGCCCCCACGCGGCGGACCGTTTCTCGGCGGGCCGCTCCGCGGCGAGTAGTCGTTTCGCACAGGGCCGCGACCGCGGAACTCCCTGATTCGCGGGCCGCGGGGCCTTCCCCCGCCGCCACCCGGCCGGCCTCGGAAACCGCCCTTTTTCCTGGCGGCGGGCGCCTGCTTCATCAACAGCAGCGACTTGGCACAGGCTTCTTTTGTGATGCGGTTGGAATGCGTGAGACCCTTGATGAGAACGTCCTCGGCCATCTTTTTCATCCGGCCGTTCATGCTCCGCAGGCCGTAAGCCGCCGCCTGCTTGGTCGTTCTCGGGAAACTGCCAAAGAGCGCTTCCACAAAGATGTCCAGACCATCCTCCTGCATCCAGGACAGACCGAACGCGGCCTTTCTCGCCGTGGAGACGTCCTCCGAATGCAGTTTCTCCCGCAGCTCCGCCAAGCGATCGACGGCCGCCTGATCCTTTTCCCTACCCGATGGTTTTCTCTCTTCCAGTCTGATCATAAAGGGCACCCTCTCATCCGTTCAATCCATTGCTCCGGATGTCCTTCGGAGTCCCCAAACCCCAAGCGGCATTTGAGGCCCCCTCCCCGGAGGGCGTTGGTTTTTCCGTTTCCACAGCGGGCCGTCACAGTTTTCGACAACCTACATGAGCTCCGAGCTCAGGCGGCGTTATTTTCGCCTCCTGGGGCGACGAACGCAAGAAAATTTCAGAAAGCAGGTTCACAATCCCGGAAATATACATGGCGAAGCTGATTCCGCTGAGTCAGAGCCCGGCCTGACCCCATCGCTTGTCGGACATCTCTCCGTCTCTCAACATTCAAGCCACTCGACCGCTTTATCAAAATCCGTGAACACCTTGTTGTGATAGCCCCGGTTCACGGAAACCGTCTCATAGAACTCGTACCACTCCCTGTTCTCGGGCCGGTCCAGGATCGCCGCACGCACGCCCTGCATGGGCGGGTGAGCGGAGACCAGGCTGAAGGTCTCCCAGACGCTCATTCGGCCCTCAACGTTCCGAACATCGATGAGCAGTCTCGCACAGTTGTGCGCCGCGATCTCCCGAAAAACGCTTGCCACAATTTCTCCCGCTACCCGAGCGTCCGCATTGCCAAGGATGCGGATCACCAGATAACCGGGCTGAAGGTCCGTTTCGATTCGCCATGCCATCATTGCCTCCATCGCGCATCTCAACCCTTGGGCAGAGATCGAATACCGGGACTTCTGCCTATGGTGACGGCACTATAGCTGAAAATCCTACTTGATCCAAGGTAAATCCTTGGAAATAGTGCGGGTCGAGCAATTCAGCGACGGGAAAGCCTACGAAGGCAGGTCGCGAGACCGCCAAATTACGCCGCCGAGGAGTACGAGGGCGACCAAAATGGCCCCGAGCCAAGCCATGTTTCGGAGGGGCCAGGCGTACCAGAGGTTCGAGTAATAGACCAGGTAGAAGAGCGTCGCCTTGCGCAGGAAGTGCACCTGAGGCCACCATTCGGCCACGATGGCAATGAAGTAGTTGAGCGTCAGGAAACCCGCCGCGACGCCGGCGGCGGAGTAGAGCCGTCCAAACGCTGCGGCGCAAACCAGGGAAAAGGCGCCAAACGCGCCGGCCAACAATCCGCCGTTGACCGCCAGACGCAGGAAAAGACCGAGAGTAATCGGCTCATTGAACTCGTACACGTTCACAGCCGTCACGGTGCCCAGGAACATCATCCCGATCAGGCCAAACAGACCCGCGAGCGTCAGGACGGCCGCACAGATGTAGACCTGCGTCTTGGTGATCGGACGACTGAGGATCAGCTCCATGGTCCCGCGCTGGATCTCGCCGGTGAGCAGGCCCGCGGGCACGCCCACAGAGTACAGCAGGTACAGGAACATGACCAGCGGATGCTGATATCCGACCGTCAACAAGGCCGACATGCTCCCGGACTCGACCATGTCGCCCCCAATGGCGGTTTTGACGATCGAGGGAAGACTCCGCAGGATCGTCAGAAACATCCGCACGTTCGTGTTGTCGTGAACGATGGCGGCGATCGCAATCTGCATGAGGAAGATCACCGCGGCCATGCCAAGCCACACGGGCAGAATGCGAAGGAACCAGAACCACAGCAACGGAAACGGAAACGGCGGGCGGGACGATCGAATCATGAGCAGGCCCCTTTCGACGCACCGGTCCCGCCTTCGGAGCCGGAGTGAAGCTCATAGTACTGAAGGAATGCCTCTTGCAGCGAGGTCTGAGGCGTCGTGATGCGATCGACGGAGAACCGGCTGACCCACTGGAGAATCGGACCTGCAGACCCTTGGTAGGCGATGTGAAGAACACCCGGCTCCTGCTCGACGACCCGCACGCCCGGCAGTCGAGCCGACGCGATTTCGGGACGCAGCGTCGGGTCCGTAAACCAGACTTTCAACCGCTGCTCGCCCTGCTGCACGATCTGAGCGATCGGCGCCAATTCCACGAGGCGACCCTCCCGAAGGATGGCGGCCCGCCGGCAGATGGCCGACACTTCGCTGAGATCGTGCGAGGACAAAAGAACCGCCGCCCCGCCGGCCGCGGTCTCGCGGATCAACTCCAGCACGACTTCCCGCATGAGCGGGTCCAGGCCGGCGGTGGGTTCGTCGAGAATCAACACGTCCGGCTGATGCTGAAACGCCATGATCACGGCCACCTTCTGCCGATTGCCCTTGGACAGGTCGCCGACCGGTCGCGTCAGATCCAGGTCGAGGCGTTCGGCCAAGGCTTTGCGTCGCGGCGCGGCATCTGGGTCCCCGCCCAGCGACGCCAGCAGGCGGAGCGATCTCCTGGCTTTGGGTCGCCCCCAGATGCGGAACTCTCCCGGCAGATAGCCGATCTTCGCGTGTTGCGTGCCTCGTCCCGGCTTGATGCGCTGCCCCAGAACGCAGACTTCGCCGCTGCTGGGCCGAAGCAGGCCCATGATGCAGCGGATCGTCGTGGTTTTGCCCGCGCCGTTGGGCCCGAGGTATCCAAAGATCTCGCCGGGCTCGATGTCGAAGGTGATGTCCTCGATCCCCCGCGACCGCCCGTACCACTTTGTCAATGACCTGATCTCAACAGACGCCATATTCATCCATGCACAGATCCACGCCGGCCCCAGCACGATAGTCGCACATGGCAGCCGCCGGTTGCACAGAATCTACATCCGTCCGCCATAATCTTCAACAGTCAAACTTGGCCTAAACCGTTATGGGATTCGATCCCCTCGCATGGAACGACGATTCCAGGCAGGGGCAAGACAATTCGTGAGAGAGGCTGATGCGAAGCCCGGGGAACAATCCCCCGCTGCCGGCGTTACGAGCGAGTCTGCTGTCCGCTGCTTCCAGCGACACTATTTCGGACCTGTCCCGGCAGCCCCGGGAATCCACGCCACCCTTGGGACAGGCCTTGAACGACCCGCACGATCACGATCGCGTCGCTGCGGAGATCCCAATCGAGAGGCACCACAGGCACGGTTCCGGTCGCTTGCGTCTGCATGGACAGCACGTCCCACAGCGGCTTGGCGACCGCGATCGCACAGGCGCTCATCTCCGGCTCCACGCGAGGAGCGGGCCAGTGAGGGGCCGCCAGCCGGGCGGTGAGCCGGCCGAATCGCTCGACGTCGACCTGCACGAAGCCCAGCAACTCCGCCAGCGTATGCGATTCGACCCAAGCCTTGACCGCTTGCAGGGCAAACAGGGCCGTCAGATCGGAACAGGTCACGCGAGGGTCTTGAAGCTCTTTCGTGACGCACTCCGCCCACAACACCGGCTGCTGGGCCAACGCGATCAAAGATTTGCCCGAGCGGGTCTCCAACGCCAACCGAAACGCTTTGGCCAACTGGTCTTCCCAGTCGGGAGCCAGGAAGTCGAACAACGTCTCGCGCTCCCGCGGCACGCTCTTCGTCTGGCTCTGCCCCAGGCGAGGATCGGACTCCAGCGTCAGACGATAGACCCAACCCGCGATGGCGACGACTTGCCGCCCCAGGTCGTGGTTCGCGATCGGACGGCCGATCCCGCCCGCCAGAGGTTGCGGCATCTTCGGAACCCGGTCGATGAAGTACGCAAATCCGGATCGCGGCAACAGAGCCCAGCCAACGGCCACGGCAACCATCGCAAGCCCGATCAAGTGGACAATCCACGGCGTGGCAGTCTCCGGAATCGACGACGTCGGAAGCCCCAGGCAGAAGACCACCCATGCCACGGCCAGACACAGGACCCCGAGACCGCGACATTGCCACGCCGGAGGACTCACGTGGCCCGGCGCTTCCTGCCGGTTCACCTGATCCGGATGGGGCAGCGAGGGACAGGCGACGATCGATGCCGCACCTACCCCGGCGATCACCGCCAGCGCAACGGCCCAGACCGTCGTGATCGATGTCCATTCCGTAGGCCACAACGGCCACGTCAGGCCCGCGAGCCCGGCGAGAATCAACAGCGTTGTGACACAGAATATGTGCCCGTCCGCACGTTTTCGGTAGCCCACGAGCGGCGTCGATGCGGAAGTTTCCTGCCCTTCCCGGACGCGGTTGCGGGAATGCCGAACCCATCCGGTCGGCAACGTCATCAGGACCGAGGCCGCCAGAGACAGCCAACCGCCGCCAACCATGAAGAACCGATCCCGCGTCAGCAGGCCGGCCGAGATGCCAACCAACCCCATCCCGAGAAAGACCAGTCCCGCAACATATCCCTTTCGGCTCGCCGGCCGCCCAACCGCCACGTGGGACACCTCCGTCTGTTCCGGCGTAAACCGATCCGTCCACCGCGTTTCCGGCTGCGACAACCAGGTCCTCATCGGCTCGTACGTGGAGCTGTCCTGCTGGCGGAATCGGTCCGCGACGAATCGGCGGGTTCCCGTCCGTTCCCACAGCTGTTGGCGAGTCAGCAGCTTGCCCAACTTCGACTGGAGGCACTTGAAAAAGTGGCATAGCCCCGGCAGCGGCTCCCGCGAGCACACGTGCTTGACGGCCTTGGCCACGGCTTCATCGATTTCCGTGCTCCCCGGCAGAAACGCGCCGGGACGATTGCCCCGCTCGTTCGAGGACGACGTTCTGGTCTGCTGCTCTCTCTCGCAGATGTTCGCGATCCGGTCGACGAGCGATTGGGTCTGTTCTTCTATGCTCTCCTGCCATCCCTCCGGCATCGACCGTCGGTACAGGTCGGAGAGGTCCTCGCTCGCCACTTTCTCCGCGATCCGCTCGGCCACGACCGACAAGTCCGCCTGGATCGTCCGACAACCAAAGGAGCCGCATACGTTCAGAAGGCTTTCGCCCACCGCCGTTCTTGCCCGCTCGCCCTGCCGGAGCAAATCGCGACACGTCACTCCGTGATACAGGAGAAACTCGGCGCCGAGTTGGTGCAAGTGTTCGGGCCGCTCGAACCAGGTCTTGTCCGCGTCGCAGCCATCGAGTAGATAGATCCGTTGAGCCAGAGGCTCGGACTGAAGCTCCGTCAAGAGCTGGTTCCAGACCTCGAACCATTTGCTGTCACACGTCGAATCGGTTGCGGCGGTCCGATCGGTCAGTCCCAGGACCGTCAGGTCCAGCGCCGGATCGACTTTGCGAAGCGCCTGCATCAGCCGGACCGCCGAGGGAACAACACCCGAATCGGACAAATCCAACAGCACATGGCCGTTCAGCCGCAGACGCCCCGGCCCCTGCGAATCGACGGCCGGACCGCCCGATCGCAGCCGACGCACAAGAGACGACAGGGAGGTCAATAACTTGTCTGCATCGCGACCGACGAACTCGGATCGGTCGCGAATCACCGAAGCCTCCGGGATCTTGAAGTCCGACACCCAGGGCCAATCGCACTTGAACAGATCCTCGCAGTAGGAATCTACGAGCACCAGGCCGAACGGCCCCTGGACCGGGACGGTCAGACGCCGGGCCAGGCGGGAGAATTCCGACAATGTCTGTTCGGCGCAGGGCCCGACTCCGACGAACAGAGTCGGCAGCGGTCCCATCACCTTCTTTTGGCCGTTCTTACCGCCCACGAAAACCCCTCGGCAATTTACTAATCGTCAATCATAAATCGTCGATCCTACACGCTTTCCCGGAACGCCTGGACGTCGCCGCGGCAGCCTTCGAGCATGTCGCCCATCGCATGTCGCTCCTTCTCGGGCAGACCCGCCGTGCATTGAGAGACATTCTGCAGCAACGTGTCCACGAGGGCCAGGCATCGGCCCAGGCACTGGCGAACCGCTTCGGAATCGCCCAGCGGCATGCTGTGGAGCATCAGGTCGATCCGCGAACTCGTCCCGCCGTGCAGTTCCGCCATGCGGATACCGGCCTCCGGGTCCGTCACAGATCGCATCTGCTGCCGCAACCGCTCGCTCACCGAGTCGAGCAACTTGCGCAGGCCCCCGGTCTTGGCGGCATTGGCCTCGTAAGTCCGCCTCTCCATCGTGTCCTTCTGGCCGTTCCCCTGGCTTCGCCATTCCGCCAGCGCGTTCTGATAGGAAACGTACCAGCTCTTGTCCAGCCACAGGTCGGAGAACTCGAATCCCATTCGGCGGGCATATTCGTCGGTGGCGGCCACGTACTTGTTGTACCGGCTGATCGCTTCCAGGCAGAAACCATACCGGAGGCGAAGAACCTGGAGCCATTCCCCGGTAATGTGCCGGTAGTTGTCGTCGACATTCGCCTCCCGCAGGCTGATCTCGCAGTTGTGCGTCAGCAGCTGCGGAACGCAGGAGCCGGGGACCTGCTGCGACACCGTGACATCCAGCGGAGCCGCGTGCTTGCGGGACTTGGATAGGTCGATCTTGGGCTCGGCCAGCCGCCAGATCTCGCAGACGCTCCGATAGTAGGGATGCTCGTTCGTCGCCTGATGATCGCCCAGGCCGTTGCGGAACTGGTCCCAGCCGTGGTTCTCGATGTCCCGCAAGAAGCGTTTCATCTCCCCGGCCA
>CALMMH010000789.1 GCA_937868145.1 uncultured Phycisphaerales bacterium | reverse complement strand
CCAAGAACACCGCCAGCATGATCGAGGAGTCGGTCAAGAACTCCAAGAACGGCGTGGACATCGCCACCGAGGTCGGCAAGGTTCTGGAGGAGATCGTTCAGAGCGTCGGCAAGACCACGGACTTGGTCAGCGAGATCGCGGCCGCTTCGCAGGAACAGGCCCAGGGGATCGATCAGGTCAACACCGCGGTCTCCCAGATGGACAAGGTCACCCAGCAGAATGCTGCCAATGCCGAGGAATCGGCCAGCGCCTCGGAAGAACTCAGCGCCCAGGCCGAGAGCATGAAAGAGGTCGTCGACCAACTGGTGGCTCTGGTTGGGGGGACCGGCTCGAAAACGGGCCGCTCGACGGCAATCAAGTCGGACGGTCACGGCGGCCACGTAGGTATCGAGCACAAGTTCCACATGGTGTCGAAAACCAAGTCGGGGTCTCTCGGGTTCGGCAAGTCCGACGAGGTGCTGCACAAGATCGCCGGCCATTCGGAGAAGCTGCAACATGCGGCAGCCAAGTCGGCCAGTGACGATGATCTAAAGCAGTTCAATTCTTAATCAACCCTTTCACCTCAGGTTCTGTTATCAACCGTTACGGCTATGCTCGGGTGGACCGGAGGTCCACCCGAGCGTCTTTATTCCAAATAGTTGATTTGCGTAACTGTCTAATTGGTAAAGATTTAAGGTTTAGGCAGCGAGTTGTGAAAAACATAGGTCAAAAAAATGTGAAAAAAATCACAATGAAATGGCTTGCACTCAAAAAGAATCGAGTGTATATTATCGATAAGTGAATATCGATACAACAATATCAAGCCTTTTCTGTATATAGGGTCTATGGAGACAAGTCATGAGTAAGGATCGTGAAGTCAGCGTGCCACTGCCGACAATTCGTCGGTTACCCATGTATTTCGCGCTCTTGCAGAAGGCGGCTCAGGAGAATCAGGCCTCGATGAGCAGCTCGCAATTGGCTGCGGATCTGGCGCTGGAGCCGATTCAAGTGCGGAAAGACCTGGCGGCTATCGGCGTCACCGGTCAGCCCAGATTGGGATTCCCTGTTGCGGAGTTGATCCAGGCCATCGAAAAGTTCCTCGGCTGGGACAACGTGACGGACGCCTTCATCCTCGGGGCCGGTCATCTCGGCACCGCTTTGGCGGGATACCAGGGTTTCGAGAAGCACGGGCTCAACGTCGTGGCCCTCTTCGACAACGATCCTCGCAAGGTCGGCCAGACCATCCATGGCAAAGAGGTCCTTCCTATAGACAAACTGGGCAACCTGGCGAATCGACTTCACGTCCACATCGCAATTTTAGCCGTCCCGGCGGAGGTCGCGGCAAGCGTCGCCCAACTCGCGATCGACGCAGGCATCCAGGCGATCTGGAACTTCACGCCGACCAAGCTGGTTGTGCCGGAGAACGTCATTCTCGAACGCGTGGACCTGGCGGCGAGTCTGGCCGTGCTTTCGAGCAAACTGGCCGCGCGGTTACGACCGATCGAACCGACGGCCCTGGCACAAGAGGCTCAGGCCTGATTTCACCGATATCAATGGAGCAACCAATGGGGAACGCACAGAAAACCGAATCAGCCGAAGGTCTACGCAAATTCGAGAAAGTTTGCCAGATCATCGACAAGTACAACCGAGATCCGTCGAAGCTGATCCCGATCCTGCAAGAGGTCCAGCACGAATACCGCTACCTGCCGGAACAGGTCCAGTCGTACATCGCGACGTCGCTGGGGCTCTCGCCGGCCCGGGTCTTCGGCGTCGCCAGCTTCTATGCCAACTTCGCCCTGGAGCCCAAGGGCCGGTACGTGATCCACGTCTGCGACGGCACGGCCTGCCACGTCAAAGGCTCCACCGGGATCAAGGAGGCCGTCTGCGAGCTGCTCAAGCTCAGCGACAGCAAGAAAACCACGACCGACATGCTCTTCACGCTGGAGACGGTCTCGTGCCTGGGGGCATGCGGCTTGGCGCCGGTGATGACAATCAATGATGAAGTCCATGGCCAGGTGACGCCCGCCAAGGCGGTCGAGCTGATCAAGACGATCATGGAACGGGAGCAAGGCAAATGAGTGAACAGATCAACCTCGAAGCAGTGGGGCGTCAATACAAGGAGACGCGAGCCGCGATCGCCCGGCGAGTCATCGTCTGTGCCGGAACCGGCTGTGTCGCGAACGGTTCTCTGAAGGTCCTGGCGGCGCTGAAGAGCGAACTCGAAGGCCGCAATCTCAAGGTCGTCGTCGAATTGGGAAAGGATCATTGCGGCGGCGACGTCTTCCTGTCCCACAGCGGGTGCCAGGGCTTCTGCCAGGCGGGACCGCTGGTCACCATCGAGCCCGACGACTACCTGTACGTGCACGTCAAGCCGGAGGATGTGAAGGACATCGTCGAGCAGACGCTGGTCGGCAACCGCCCGGTGACCCGGCTACTCTACAAGGACCCGGCCACGGGCTCGGCGTTCGAGAAGTGGCACGATGTTCCCTTCTACAAACGCCAACATCGCGAGATCCTGGGCGACTGCGGCAACATCGACCCGGAGGACATTCGCGAGTATGTCGCCAAGGGCGGCTACGAGGCGGCCCGGCGGGCCTTCACGCAGATGAAGCCCCAGCAGATTTGCGAAGAGATCGCCGCATCGGGCCTTCGCGGACACGGCGGCGGCGGTTTCCCCACCGGAAAGAAATGGACCCTGACTCTCGCGGAGAAGTCGGACAAGAAATACGTCATCTGCAACGCCGACGAGGGCGACCCCGGCGCGTTCATGAACCGCAGCCTCATGGAAGGCAATCCGCACCGCGTGCTGGAAGGCATCATGATCGCCGCGCGGGCCATCGAGGCGGACGAGGCCTTCGTCTACGTGCGGGCCGAGTACCCGCTGGCCGTGCAGAGAATTCGAAAAGCCGTGACGGACGCCGAAAAAGCCGGGATCCTCGGCAAGGGGGTGTTCGGCAGCCGTCACAACATGCTTTGCCACGTGATGGAGGGGGCGGGGGCTTTCGTCTGCGGCGAGGAAACGGCCCTGATGGCCTCGATCGAGGGGCTGCGGGGCATGCCGAGGCCGAAACCCCCGTTCCCCGCCCAGAGCGGACTCTGGGGCAAGCCCACCGTCATCAACAACGTCGAGACGCTGGGCACGGTGCCCCTGATCATCCTCCAGGGCAGTCACAACTACCGCAGGCTGGGCACGCAGGGTTCGCCGGGCACGAAGACCTTCGCGCTGACCGGCCACGTCGTCAACACGGGCCTGATCGAGGTGCCTTTCGGCTCGACGCTCCGAAAGATCATCTTCGACATTGGTGGCGGCGTGATCGACAAACGAGGCAAGATCGATCCCGACGGCTTCAAGGCCGTGCAGATCGGCGGTCCCTCCGGCGGCTGCCTGGTCGAAGAGCACCTGGACATGCCTTTGGATTTCGATTCGATCAAGCCCACCGGCGCCATCATCGGTTCCGGCGGCCTGGTCGTGATGAACCGCGACACGTGCATGG
>CALMMH010000788.1 GCA_937868145.1 uncultured Phycisphaerales bacterium | reverse complement strand
GAAACTCGGTATGGTCGTTTCTACGTATACGGTTTCCATCGCCATAGCTTCCCGCATATCTGCTGATTACGTTGTCGCACATACCACGCAATCCTATTATATGCATCGGCACGAGGCACCGCAAGCGAACGGACTCCACTTCGGAGCGAGGGGGGGCAGGACAAACCGCCACGATTCCACACTCCACATTCTATGTCTGTGCGGACAAGCTACGAGTGGGCAACGCCTTGCACGGACGGCGGTCGGCCGGTAGGATGGCGGGCCTGATCGCAAGGATACGACCCAAATGCTCTGGAGCCGCCTATGACACTGACCGCCATCGACTGGATCGTCATCGCGTTGTACTTCGTTGTGAGCCTGGCCATCGGAGTGGCGTACTCCCGGCGGGCGAGCAAGAGCACGAACGATTTCTTCCTCAGTGGTCGGGCGTTGCCCTGGTGGCTGGCGGGGACGAGCATGGTCGCCACGACGTTCGCGGCCGACACGCCGCTGGCGGTCACCGAGCTGGTCGCCCAGAACGGCATCGCGGGCAACTGGCTCTGGTGGAACATGGTCTTCGGCGGCGTCCTGGCCACGTTCTTTTTCGCCAGGCTCTGGCGGCGGGCGGGCATCCTCACCGACTGCGAGTTCGTCTCCATCCGCTACGGCGGGGCCGCAGGCTCCTTCCTGCGAGGTTTCCGCGCCGTCTATATCGGCATCTTCATGAACATCATCGTCATGGGCTGGGTGAACCTGGCGATGGTGAAGATTCTGGCGGTGATCTTCCCGAACCTGCTCCTCTTTGGCCGCGAAGGGTTCGTTTTACTCGGCTTTCATTTCTCGTCGTACCTGATCCTCGTCGGGCTCCTCATGCTGTTGGTGGCCGGCTACTCGGCGCTGTCCGGCCTGTGGGGCGTCTCGGTCACCGACGCTTTCCAGTTCATTCTGGCGATGGGCGGATGCATCATCCTGGCCGTGCTGGCGCTGCGAAGCCCCGAGATCGGCGGGATCGCGGGGCTTAAGGCCAAGCTGCCGGAGTGGGTTTTCCAGTTCACGCCTCAGATCCAGGGGGCCAAGCCGGCGGCTCAGTCGTCCGGCGGGCTATTTCAGATGACCGTCCTGGCTTTCGTGACGTACCTCGGCGTTCAGTGGTGGGCCAGTTGGTACCCGGGCAGCGAGCCCGGCGGCGGCGGATACGTCGCCCAGCGCATGATGTCGTCCAAGAATGAGAAGCACGCGCTCCTGGCGTCGTTGTGGTTCAACATCGCCCATTATGCGATCCGCCCGTGGCCGTGGGTGATCGTGGCTTTGTGCTCGCTGGTGATGTTCCCCGAGCTCGACGCGAGCCAGAAGGGCAAAGGGTTCGTCATGATGATCGGGCAGGTGCTGCCGTCGGGCCTGGTCGGACTGCTTCTGGCGGCCTTCCTCGCGGCGTATATGTCCACGATCGCCACGCAGCTCAACTGGGGATGCTCGTACATCGTCAACGACCTGTACAGGCCGTTCATCCGGCCCGGGGCCGACGAGAAGAGCTACGTCCGCGTGTCGCGAATCACGACCGTGGCGCTGATGGCCTTGTCGCTGATCGTGACGGCCAAGCTCGATACGATCACCGGCGCGTGGCAATTCATCCTGGAATGCTCCGCCGGGATCGGACTGGTGCTGATTCTGCGGTGGTTCTGGTGGCGGATCAACGCCTGGTCGGAGATCGCGGCGCTCCTCGCGCCGTTTGTGATCCTCTTCATCCTCAAGTATCTGCGGCTATGGATACAGCTCCCTGAGTCGCTGAGCAAGTTTCTTGAGTCGTTGGCCAAGTTCCCGGAGTCACTGCTGATCATCGTGGCCGGTTCGACGGTCATCTGGGTGGCGGCGACGTTCCTGACGAGGCCGACGCCGGAGAAGGTGCTGCTGGACTTCTACCGTCGTGTGCACCCCGGCGGTGTTCTTTGGAAGCCGATCGCGGACAAGCTGCCCGACGTCCAGAGCGACACAGGGTATTGGGGCCTCCTGGCGGACTGGCTGGCGGGCGTGGCGCTGGTGATGCTCTGCCTGTTCGGCTCGGGCAAATTGATCTTCGGTGAGACGACGCACGGCCTGCTTCTCTTGGGCGGAGCTGCGATTCTGGGCGGGCTGATCTCCTGGCATCTGTCCCGCATGAAGTGGGAAGAGTGGCCGGGCAGCCAGGGTGCGCCGGCAGAGCGGAAGTAGTTTCTTTCGACGCCGAGTCTGCCAGGCGAGTCTCAATCTTCGAAGTGGTCGTCGCGGTGGATGCGGACGTTGATTCGAGTGGCGTCGGAGCCGTCATCGGACGAGACGAACCGATCCAGACGCCGCTGCATCCAGAAGATCTTGATCGCCACGATCGCGCAGCCGATCCCGGCGAGGAAGAACACCGCCGCGGCCAGGAACGCGAACAGCTCGGGCAGCGCGAGGATGAGCGTGCCGAAGCCGATTAGCAGCAGGCCGACGATCAGGATCCCCGACGCCACGCTCCGCGAAGCCTGCGACAGCATGTTGGAATAGAATCGAAAAGGCATCTCGCGTTACTCCACAAAAGAAAACGGCGGGTCCCGGACAGCCGAGACCCGCCGACTCGCCATACGTATATGGCTTTCCGTTGATCAGTACATCCCGCCGCCCGGAGGCATGGCGGGCTTTTCCTTCTTTTCGGGAATCTCGCTGACGATGGCGTCGGTCGTCAACAGCAGCGACGCGATGGAGGCGCCGTTCTGCAGGGCGGTCCGTTCGACCTTCGTCGGGACGATCACGCCGAACTTGATCATGTCGCCGTACTCCTTGCGGATCACGTCGTAGCCGAAGTTCTTTTCTTTGCTTTCGATGACCTTCTGGGCGACGATCGAGCCGTCCAGGCCGGCGTTGTGGGCGATCTGCTTGACAGGGGCCAACACCGCCCGACGGACGATGTCGACGCCGACCTGCTCGTCGCCTTTGGTCTTGACCTTGTCGAGCACCGACAGGGCCCGCAGCATGGCGGTGCCGCCGCCCGGAAGGATGCCTTCTTCGACCGCGGCGCGGCAGGCGTGCAGCGCGTCTTCGACGCGGGCTTTCTTCTCTTTCATTTCGGCCTCGGTGGCCGCGCCGACGTTGATTTTGGCGACGCCGCCGGCCAGTTTCGCCAGACGCTCCTGGAGCTTCTCGATGTCGTAGTCGCTCGTGGACTTATCGATCTCGGCCTTGATCTGTTCGATCCGGCCCTTGATGGCCTCGGTTTTGCCGGCGCCTTCGATGATCGTGGTGCTGTCCTTGTCGATGGTGATCTGCTTGGCCTGGCCGAGCTGGCGGAGCTCGATGTTCTCGAGATCCAGTCCGAGGTCCTCGAAGATCGGCTCGGCGCCGGTCAGCACGGCGATATCGCTGAGCAGGGCCTTGCGGCGATCGCCGAAGCCGGGGGCCTTCACGGCCGCCACCTGGAGGACGCCGCGGAGCTTGTTCACCACGAGGGTCGCCAGGGCCTCGCCCTCGACGTCCTCGGCGATGATCAGCAGCGGTCGGCCTTGCTTGGCCACTTTCTCGAGCACCGGAACCATGGATTTGACGGAACTGATCTTCTTCTCATGGACCAGGATGTAAGGCTTGTCGAGCACGACAGCCATGTTCTCGAGATTGTTCACGAAGTGCGGGCTCAGGTACCCTTTGTCGAACTGCATGCCTTCGACCAGCTCGACCTCGGTCTGGAGCGACTGGCCCTCGTCGACGGTGATGACGCCGTCTTTGCCGACCTTGTCCATGGCCTCGGCCAGCTTCTTGCCGACCTCGAAGTCCTGGTTGGCCGAGCAGATGGCGACCTGCTCGATCTGCTTGCTGGATTCGACCGGGGTGCTCATCCTGTGGAGTTCGTCGACGATCGCCTCGACGGCCATGTCGATGCCCTTCTTGACCTGCATCGCGTTGGCACCGGCGGTGATGTTCTTGAGACCCTCCTCGAAGATGGCCTCGGCCAGGATGGTGGCGGTGGTGGTGCCGTCGCCGGCGATGGTCGAGGTCTTGGAGGCCACTTCCTTGACCATCTGGGCGCCCATGTTCTCATAGGCGTCTTCGAGCTCGATTTCCTTGGCGACGGTCACGCCGTCCTTCGTGACGGTCGGGGAGCCGAAGGACTTCTCGAGGATTACGACCCTGCCGGCCGGGCCGAGCGTCACCTTGACGGCGGCGGCCAGTTTCTTGACGCCGTCGCGGATCGCGGCGCGGGCGTCGGTGCCGAAAGCTATTTTCTTAGCTGCCATGTTTTCATTACTCCTTCTCAGGGATTGTTGATTTTTGATTTTTGATGGTTGATTTTTCTGTGACTCAGCGGGGCTCGCCTCTTCTCGAAATCAACAATCAAACATCCCACTTCTCACTTCTCAATGACGGCCATGATGTCCGACTCGTCCATGATCAGGTACTCTTTGCCGTCGACCTTGATCTCGTTGCCGGCATAGCTGGTGAAGAGCACCAGATCGCCCTTTTTGACCTGGACTTCTTTGCGGGTGCCGTCTTCGAGCATCTTGCCTTCGCCGACGCTGATGACTTTGCCTCGTTGCGGCTTCTCTTTGGCTGTATCCGGCAACACGATTCCGCCGGCTGTCTTCGCTTCCGCCTCGACGCGTTCTACGAGCACCTTATCTCCCAATGGTCGAATCTTCATTTGTTCTTGCTCCTTTCCATTAGACCTACGTATCAATCACTGTAATATGCGGTTTTGGAAAATGGACAATCAGGCCTATATTCTTCAAGGAAATCTGCTTCAAGATTTCCTTGAAGAATCGGTCCATAGCATTCTCCATCCGGCGGCCAAGATTTGGGCATGAAAAATCAAGAACTGCGATTTTTCATGCCCAAAGTAGGCCTGATTGTCCATTTTCCAAAACTCCACTTGTCTTCATCTGGCGAACAGATCGCTGTTGTACCGCTTGAGGAACACGCGGTGGAGCAACTGTTGCAGGATGTCCAGGTTCACCGGTTTGGCGATCACGCCGAACGCGTCGAGCTGCAGAGCCTTGCCCAGCAACTCCTTGTCGGCCTTATGCGTCAACATGATGCACGGCACCAGCGGGTAATCCCGCCGGATGATCTTCACCGTGGCCAGCCCATTGTACCGTTGCGAGTCCAAGTCTACGATTGCCGTATGAATTCGCGTAACGGAGATGATGTTGACGAACTCGCCGGCGTTCTCTGCCATCAGGAGATTCACGCCCCTGGGCTTAAAGATATTGCGGACCGCGTCCGGCCAAGCCCAGTCTGCCGCACTGGCAAGTACGTTCACATCACCGACTTGTGACCATTGAGCAACCATAGGTACACCGTAAGCATAGAGATCGTGCAAATAGTGTGCCAAAGGTCCTGGGTCGCAAGGCCATTCTGTAAGTAATGATATATGCTAGGTTTACGGTTATCTGTCTTTCGGCCGGCATCTGGCAAAATTGCAGGCGGTTCACCGTCTCTGCCATGCTGGCAGGCAGCAAATCGCCAGAATGGTCGAGTTTTTCTGGCTCGGCAGGGTTATACCTTGGTAGACAACCGCGCGGAATACAGAAGGTACGCTTCTCTATGGGTAGCTACACAGACGAGGAATTGATGGGCTTGGTGCAGAAACAGGATGTCTCTGCCTTCGAGGAGCTGTTCCGGCGGTACGAACAGCGGGTCTTTGTCTTCCTCTGGCGGCTCTCGGCGAACCGGCAGGCGGCGGAAGATGGGACCCAGGAGACCTTTTTGAGGTTGTGGAAGGCCCGTGTTCGGTACGAGCCGACCGGCAGGTTCTCCACGTACCTGTTTCAGATCGCGAAGAATCATTTCCTCCACGAGCGTCAGAAACAAGACCGGCGGGCGGAGCCTGACCGGACTTCGGCACAGAATCCGACCGAAGCGACCGGTGAGCCGGCTCCCTGGGAGGAGGCGGATGGCCCTGTGCTCGCCAGGGAGCTCCAGGTTGCGGTGAGTCAGGCGATGGCCCGGCTCCCCGACGCCCTGCGACTTACTTACGTCCTGACCGAGCAGGAAGGAATGTCGTACAAACAGGCCGCCGAGGTGCTCGACTGTCCTGTGGGGACGGTCAGCTCGAGGAAGGTCGAGGCCGTCCGCAGGCTGCGCGAGTTGCTGAAACCGCTGAGGGACGAACTGCTCGGCGATGAAGAACGCTAGAGACACGAGAACAGAAATGGGCGTGAGGTGAACGAATGGCATCGTGTGACGAATACCAGGCGGCAATCGTCGCCCTTTTCGACGGCGAGATCGGGGATGAGGACCTTCGCCTCATGGCGGGTCACCTTCAGAATTGTCCGGAATGCCGGACTTTCTGCCTGGACTTGATCGCCATGAGGAGGGCTTTCGTGGCTGCTGCCGTGCCGAGTCTGTCGCCTGTTGCCAGGGGGGCGGTTCTCGACCAGGTCAGGGACGATCCGTCGCATCGTAGCGAGGCACGTGCGAAGGACAGGACACAATCCTTCCGGCTTGGGAGATTGACGCGCTGGGCGGCCGTACTGCTGATCGGCCTCCTGGCGATGACGTGCTTCGCCCTGGACAGGACTGCGAAGGACCTGAGGACGAGGCTCGGCGCAGCCGAACGACAGGTGGCGGCAATCCACGAGCAGGCAAAACTCGCGGAGTCCGAAGAGCGACAACAGAAAGCCTTATCCGCCCTGTACTTCCGTATGGCGGAGCTGGAAGAGCGGGTCAATCGCTCCTCGCAGTCGGAGAGGGCCTCTCTTGCGGCTCAAGTTCGCGACCGCCTTGAGAGGCAGAACGACCTTTGAATACCATGAACCCGAAGAGCAAACAGGAGATGGAAAGATGCGTACGATAGGACTGCTCATTGTGACCGTGGCGCTGGGGACGTTCTCAAACACCGTCCAGGCGGAAGAACCGTACCGTGTTGCCAAGATCTGGCCGGAGACGCCGCAGGGCTGGCACTTCTTCAAACCCAGTGGGATAGCCGTGGATAAGTCCGGAAATGCCTACGTCGGCGATAGCGGCAATTACCGCGTCAAGAAGTTCGACCCGCAAGGGCGGCTCTTCGCTCAATGGGGCAGCCCCGGCCAGGAAGACGGGCAGTTCAACACGATCGCCAGTATCAAGGTGGACGACTCGGGGATCGTCTACGTCTTCGACACGGATTTCGGCAAATGGCAAAACAATCGAAGCCAGAAGTTCACTCCCTACGGGCAGTTCCTGGGGAGACTGGAGAGAAAAACACCGGACGCAGACACAGTCAATTTGCCAATCGATCTGGCTGCCGATAACGAGGGGAACCTCCTCGTGCTCGCCGTCGAGTACAGGCGGGAGACCAACCGCACCTATACCGCCCGGATTGAAAAGTACTCGCGGAAGGGGGAGTTCCTGTCCCAGTGGGGAGGAGAAGCCGGCAGCGGCGATGGCCAGTTCCAGCGACCTAACGCGATCGCAGTGGATGCCGAAGGGAACATCTACATCGCCGAGATCGCGAACGGTCGAGTTCAGAAATTCGACTCTTCCGGCAAGTTCCTTGTAAAGTGGGGAGTCTTGGGGTCGGCTTCGCACGAAGGCGACGGGCTCTTCCGCGGCGGTGCTCGCAGTGTAGCCATCGACGAAGCGGGAGACGTCTGCGTCCTGGATTGGGGCTCCGTTCAGAAGTTCACGCCGACGGGAGAATTCCTGGCCCGATGGAAGACAATGGGTGAGCAGGCACGTCGCCTTGCCCTGGACTCTCACTCCAACATCTATGTGACCCATGAGAACACCCACACGGTGACAAAACTTGACCCGACCGGAAATGTGTCGTCGCAATGGGGATGCGCGGGTACCGGAGACGGCCTGTTCAGCCTGCCCGGGAGCATTGCAGTGAATCCATCAGGCCACGTGTTTGTCGCTGACCTGTGGAACTGTCGTATCCAGGGATTCGATTCAGAAGGCCTGCTCCTCTCCAAGTGGGGAAGCGAGTTCTGGTTCATGCTCGATGCCTTGGCAGCAGATGCGTCGGGGAACCTGTACGTGGCCTGTGGAGGCTCTGACGAGGTCCAGAAGTTCAAGGGTGATGGAGGACTCATCTGCAGATGGGGAGGCACCGGCAAGGGGGACGGGCAGTTCCGGAATCCCTCGGCTGTTGCTGTCG
>CALMMH010000787.1 GCA_937868145.1 uncultured Phycisphaerales bacterium | reverse complement strand
ACGTGGATATGATCGAGCCGGTCGAGAAACAGGCGACGCAGACTCCGGAAGACCGGCAGTAAGTTCATATAGTAACGGCATTTATCGCAGGTCCGGCCTAAACCAGGATCGGGAATCAGCCGACCTTAAGGCTGTGTGCGGCCGGCCGATGTCCACCATGGAAACATGGAAAGCGGCCGCAGGGTTTTCTTTTCGCGAGGGCAATCGTGTGATTATTCGGACGCAGGCTTATCCGAGAGCGGGGCTCGTGGGGAATCCCTCGGACGGATACTTTGGCAAGACCATCTCCTTCGCTTTCAGCAACTTCCGGGCGGAGGTGGTCCTGTACGAGACGCCGGAACTGGAGATTCTGCCCAGCGAAAAGGACCGCTCCTGCTTCACCAGCATTCAGGCTCTGGTGAACGACGTGCAACTGCACGGCTACTACGGCGGCATCCGTCTGCTCAAGGCCACGGTCAAGCGGTTCTTCGACTACTGCCAGGAGAACCAGATCGACCTGCACGACAGGAACTTCTCCATCCGCTACAGTTCGGACATCCCTCACGGCGTCGGCTTGGCCGGCTCCAGCGCCATCATCACGGCGTGCCTGCGGGCCTTGATGGCCTTTTACGGCGTCAGCTTCCCGCGATACGTCCAGGCCAACCTGGTTCTGGCGGCCGAAGCGCAGGAACTCCACATCCCCGCGGGGCTCCAGGACCGTGTCATCCAGGCGTACGAAGGGCTGGTCTACATGGACTTCGCCAGGGAGATCATGGACAGACAGGGCTACGGCAACTACGAGCCGATGGATCCCAAGCTGCTGCCCAAGCTCTACATCGCCTACCGCGACGACCTGAGCGAGCCGACGGAGAAATTTCACAACAACATCCGCCATCGCTTCGAACAGGGCGAGCCCAAAGTCGTCAACGCGATGAAATTCTGGGCGAACCTGGCCGAGAAGGCGAAGAAGTGCCTTCTCAGCGGGCAGCTCGACGAAATCCCCGCCATGCTCAACGCCAACTTCGACAAGCGGTGCGAGATCTACCAGATCGCCGAGGAGAACATCCGCATGGTCCAGGCCGCCCGATCAGTCGGCGCCAGCGCCAAGTTCACCGGCTCCGGCGGCGCGATCGTCGGCACCTACACGGACGAACCGATGTTCGCCAACTTGCGAAAGACGCTCCAGAAGCTGAACATCCAGGTCATCAAACCGAAAATTGTCCCCGGAGTAGGAACCGCAAAATCATGATCCGCAAAGCCGTCATTCCCGCGGCCGGGTTTGGGACCCGCTTCCTGCCGGCCACGAAATCGCAGCCCAAGGAGATGCTGCCGATCGTCGATACGCCGGTCATTCAGTACGTTGTCGAAGAAGCGGTTCAAGCAGGAATCACCGACCTGCTCATGATCATCGGCAAAGGCAAACGATCCATCGAAGAGCACTTCGACCGCAGTTTCCAGCTCGAGCGACAACTCGAATCGCAGGACAAGACCGCGGAACTGGAGGCCATGCGGCGGATTTCGGACCTGGCGGATATCCATTTCGTCTGGCAGAAAGAGATGCGGGGCCTGGGCGACGCGGTCTATTGCGCCCGGCACCACATCAACAATGAACCTTTCGTCATCCTGCTGGGGGACACGGTCATGGACGCTGCCAAACCCGCGGCGTTGCAGTTGGTCGAACTCTACGAGCGGTTCCAGGCCCCGGTCATTTTGCTGGAGGAGGTCGAGCCCAAGAAGGTGAGCCTCTACGGAATCATCGACGGCGAAGAAGTCGAGCCCGGCGTCTATCGTATCAAAGACCTCGTGGAGAAACCCAAGCCGGAGAAGGCCCCCTCGCGTCTGGCCATCGCCAGCCGGTACCTGCTGACGCCGGACATCATGAACTACATCGGAAACGTCCCGCCCGGCAGGAACGGCGAGATCGATCTGACCGAGCCGCTTCGCTCGCTCGTGAAGACCCGGCCCGTCTATGGTCTGAAACTCCAGGGCCGGCGTTGTGACATCGGCAACAAAGAAGGATTCATCCGGACGAACATCGAGTTTGCCCTCAAGCGAGAGGACATGGCCGCGGACTTGCGGCGGTACATCAAGGAACTGGCCCAGGGAATGTGAGGAGTGAAGACAGCATGAAAGCACTGGTGACCGGGGCGGCGGGATTCATCGGATCGCACCTGACCGAGCGACTTCTGAAAGACGGCTGGACCGTCGTAGGCGTCGACAGCTTCGACACGTTCTACGATCCCGCCATCAAACGCCGCAATATCGCCGGCTGCCTGTCCCATCCCGCTTTCCGACTCGTCGAAGCGGACATTCGCGACAAGACCGCGATGGAACAAGCCGTCGAGCCCGACACCGGCGCGATCGTCCACCTGGCGGCACGCGCAGGCGTTCGGCCGTCCATCGCAGAGCCCGCCCTCTACACCGACGTCAACATCAACGGCACCGTCGCCCTGCTGGAGGCCGCCAGAGAGCGAGGCGTTCCCAAGTTCGTCTTCGCGTCGAGTTCCAGCGTCTACGGCAACAACAAGAAAGTCCCCTTCTCGGAGAGCGACAACGTGGACTTTCCGATCTCGCCGTACGCCGCAACAAAGAAAGCGGGCGAGCTGATCTGTCACACGTATCACCACCTGCACGGCCTGGCGATCAATTGCCTGCGGTTCTTCACCGTCTACGGCCCCCGCCAGCGGCCGGACCTGGCCATCCACAAATTCGCCCGGCTCATCGAAGACGGCAAGCCCATCCCCGTGTATGGCGACGGCTCCATGATGCGGGACTTCACCTATATCGACGACATCGTCAACGGCATCATCGCGGCGATGGATCGCTGCACAGGCTACGAGGTCTACAACCTCGGCGAGTCGCAGCCGATCGCCCTGAGCGATCTGATCACGGAGATCGAACGCGCCCTCGGCAAGAACGCGATCCGACAGCGACTTCCGCTCCAGCCGGGGGACGTCGACCGCACCTACGCAGACGTCGCAAAGGCCCAGACTCAACTCGGCTACAGACCCTCCACGGACATCCGCACCGGCCTGGCCCGCTTCGTCGCATGGTTCCGCCAGGAAGCCAACGCAAGGTAGCGAACTCGTCTTCCTCCATTCGATTTTGGAGAAGCTCGGCACCGGCGAGACGATCGAGCAAATCCTGGAAGCCCATCCCCGTTTGACGCGAGAAGGAATCCAGGCGGTACTCCTGACAGCCGACAAGGATTTCGGCGAATTGGTGTTTCGGCATCCCTGCCGACCGACCACATCGCATACGATGGTTTTCCCTAAGACCCAAGTGCCGCTTTCACAAATACTTACATCAGCATCGCGACGGATCAAGAGTATTGCATTGCGGCCGTCGTTGTGGTATACTTTGGGTATGGAACTGAGCCAGAACATTTTGGCCACTTGGACCTGCGGGCAGGAGGACGACTATGAACCTCCTCCTGGCGATGATCCTTTACCTAGCTGTCGGCTGCGGCGAATGGTATCTCGCATTGCGGCGCACCTTAGCGTGCGCTCGCGGCGAGAAGACCCTGCTCGTCTGCATTGTCTTTATCGAAAATCTCTTGGGGTTGTGGGTACTGTCGAGTTTTATCCGGACTAACAACTGGTTCCTGGCCTTCAGCTACTCCGCCGGAGCCTCAGCCGGCGCTCTCATTATCGCCATGAGGAATGAGAAGCCCCCCGCCGAGAATACCCATCCGGCCATCCGCTGATCGCTGCAACGTCAAACTGCGCCGACACTCACTCGATAAGGATACGTGCCCGCAGGCCTGCGATGAGAGCATCGTCCGAATCGGAGTCTCCGCCCGGGTCCGCGACATACTGAATGTCCGGACTAAAGGACACCGTCGACGAGACCTTAATGCTGTAGTAGGCTTCCACTACCCGTTCGGATCCTTCGATCTCCGCGAGACTGTCCGAGCTGGCGAACGCACCCCGCGCAAAACTGATCCCGAGGACATCTTCATCCCGCAATTCGAGCAGACCTCGATATTGCAGGCCCACGCTCCAGAAGCCGTCGAGTTCCACCGCATCGCCATCGGCCCATCCCCACCGGATGAAAAAACCCAGCCCCTGCTCGTCGTTGGGGTCTTCGCTCTCGCGGAAGATCTCCCGGGCCGCGCTGAGGTATACGCCGGTCAGCTCGTCTTGCGAAGTGAGATCGCCTCCGCCGGTCCACCAGGCTCCTACATGGTACTCGCCGGCCCAGAGAACATCGTCTGTCTGAGTCTCCGGCAAAAAGCTCGCCTGGGCGATGAAGAAAAATCCCTCGTCGTCGGAGGCCCAGGAGGCGGTCTCATCGATGTCCGCGTCGCTGCTCTGAGCGGCTCCGGCGGCCGCAAATTGCCACTGGTTGCACGGCTTTGCCACGGCGGACATCGCCAGGGTGCACGCCGGAAAGGGAATCGTCGGATTGTTGACGAAGGCGCCGTTGAGGAACTGGCCGTGCTCGTCGTTGGCGTAGCGGTTCAGATCGAATGCCGAGACCACGTCGCGATACTCGATTCCCGCGGATAGATCGGCCTTGCCAACCTGCACGAGCAACCGGTCGTTCGCGAACGATCGCAGGAGCCACAACTCGGCCACGTCGATCCATTCGCCATGGATCGCATCGCCGTCGACGCCAAACCAGCTCCCCACTGCCGCCGGGTCGATGCAGCCGTCGCGGGGCCAGCCGCCTTCCAAGAGCATATAGGAGGTCGAATTCGTCCATCCCAGGATCTTTTCCACATCGGCCGACGCCTCCACATCGTAGCTGCCGGCGTAGCGTCCCGCTCTCGACTCGGTGCTCAGGCCACCGTGTGCGTTATGTTGATACACCTGAGTCAAACCCGCGCCCCAAGTGACACCGGTGCCAAACAGTTGCTCCAAGCCGTGGGGAGCGCGAGTGCTGTGCGCGGTCCCCTGCAAAACCTCTGAGTGCTCCGATTGGTACCCAGCAGGCACACCGCCGGAAAGATCGACAGCCCCGACACAATCCCTGCAACAACCGCTGACCGCACGCACATTCCCCCAAACATCCTTCGAGCATTCAGAACCAGCAAATCGATGTATTTGTCAATCTGCTCGACTAAATACACCCCCAGCTTAACCGGTGATTGTCAGGCCGGCTTCGCCGGTTTTACGTCAGAAATCTGCCCACCTGGAACACCACCAGGGTAATCACATAGGCCAGGACCGTTAGACCGATAAACTGGAAGGCCGCCCAGCGCCACGAGCGGGTCTCCTGCCGCGTCATCGCGACCGTGGCGAAACAGGGCGTCGCGATCAAAGAGAACAGCATGATGCAGAAGCCCACCAGCGGCGTGTAGTGGGCCTGCAGCTTCTCCCGCAGCGCGTCGGCGTTGTTGTCGGTGTGCGTCGCGTAGACGATGCCCAGTTGCGAGACGAATACTTCCTTGGCGGCCACGGAGCCGATCAGTGCGGTGCCGATCCGCCAATCGAATCCCAGCGGCCTGATCGCGGGCTCGACGAATCGCCCTACCCGTCCGATGACGGAGTACTCCAACGCAACTTGCTGGGCGTGCTCTCTGTCCAGCCCGACAAGCCGCTCGGGAGCTGGCTTGGGGAAACTGGCCAGGACCCACAAGACGACGGAGATCCACAGGATCACGGTGCCGGCCTTCTTGAGGAACATCCAACTCCGCTGCCACATGTGGATCGCGATGGATCGGGGCGTGGGCATGCGATACGGCGGAAGCTCCATCACAAACGGCGTCGTGTCGCCCTGGAAGACTGTCAACCGAAGCGCTTTGGCGCAAATCACCGCCAGAAGGATGCCGATCAGGTAGACCAGCCACATCACGGGTCCCCGCCAATGAGGAGTGAAGAACGCCGGAATGATCAGCGAATAGATCGTCAATCTGGCTCCGCAGCTCATCAGCGGAATCACCATGATCGTCGTGAGCCGGTTCCGTCTGTTCTCCAGGATGCGAGTGGCCATGATCGCAGGCACGGAACAACCGAAGCCGATCAACATCGGGATGAAGCTCTTGCCGTGCAGACCGATCTTGTGCATGATCCGGTCCATCACGAACGCGGCGCGGGCCATGTACCCGGTGTCCTCCAGCATCGCGATGGCCAGGAACAGCAGCAGAATGTTGGGCAGAAAGATCACGACGCCTCCGACGCCGGCGATCGCGCCGTCCACAAGCAGGGACCGCAACCAACTGTCGCTGCCGGCGGGCCAGAGCCCCGACACCGCGGCCCCGAGCCGGCCGAAACACCACTCCAAGCCCAGCATCGGATACTCGCCCAGGGTGAACGTCAGCCAGAACACCGTATACATCAGCAGCAGGAAGATCGGCAGGCCGAGGACCCGGTTGGTTACGATCGCGTCAATCACGTCGCTGGCGTCGTGCCGCCGCTCGACGGAGTTCTTGATCGTCTCCTGGCAGGCCCCCGAGATGAATCCGTAGCGACGGTCGGCCAGGATGATCTCCGGCTCGTCGCGGAAGATGCCCCGCAGATGAAAGACGCTCTTGGTCACCACATCCAGAACTTCCTTGTGCTGCACCTTGCCGACAATCTCGTCGTCCTGCTCGATGAGTTTGAGGGCCACCCAACGAGAGCCGTATTTGTCCGCAAGCTCTTTCTCCTGCGACAGGACAACCGATTCGACGCGAGCCAACTCCTCCTCGATCTCGCCGCCATAGTTCAGGCCGTGAATCCGGGGCTTCCTGCCCTCCCGCGCCGTCTCGACGATGGCGTCGAGCAACGCCTCCCGGCCCTCGCCTTTGCTGCCCACGGTGGGAACGATTCGCGCCTCCAGCAGGCGGGACAACTGCTCGAGGTCGAACACCAGGCCCCGCCGCTTGGCCAAGTCGCTCATGTTGAAGGCGAACACCAACGGCGCGTTCATTTCGATCAACTGGGTGCCCAGGTACAGATTCCGCTCGATGTTCGAGGCGTCGACGACGTCGACCACGACGTCGGGCCGATCTTCCTGAACGAAGCGGCGAGTGATGATCTCCTCTTCAGAATATGCGGTGAGGCTGTACGTGCCGGGCAAATCGACGAACAGGATCTCGTGGCCTTTGTGGACACAGACCCCTTCCTTCTTCTCGACCGTGACGCCGGGATAGTTGCCCACGTGCTGGTGAGAACCGGTGATCAGGTTGAACAAGCTGCTCTTGCCGCTGTTGGGGTTCCCCACCAGGGCTGCGACGATTCGTTTCATATCTGAGAGTATCCTGAAGCTGGCGTTCGAGACCTGAACTGGACTTCTGCAAAATGGCCAGTTCTTAAGTTAGGCGAACCGAACTCTGAAGGGAAAAATTTTTTCGCGGGTCCGCGCGATTATTGAACGAATACTTTCTGCGCAACCCCCCTGCCAAGAACCATCTTGATGTCCTTGACGATGATGACAAACGGACCGGGATGGCCATTGCTGACCACCCGAATCTCGACGTTGGGGACGAACCCCATGGATGCCAGACGGCTGTTGAGACCCCGTCCGGCCCGCACCCGAACCAAGTGGACGCGATCCCCCGTGGTCACCATCGACAAGGGCCGAATCCGGCTTTCTTTCATCACTGCTTCACCCATTACAGCACCGATCCTTTTGTCCGTTTGGCCGATCGCTTGCCATGGAAGAGCCGAAACTCGCCCGCCAGATCACATCCGTTCTGGCTGCGAACCGTCCAGGCCGCCCTGGAGGCAGCCCGCTCCGTGCGGGTGCTCGGAGCGGCGACGCCGCGGAACGCCGCTGCGGAGAGGGCGCGGCTCCTCGCGCGCTGGGCGTCGGGGCAGGAGTGCGCGCCGGAGTGGCTGTACGCGCCGCAACCGGCGGAGAGCACGCTCGAGTTGCTCGAGACGCTCGCGAAGCGGGCCTCTGCCGCGGGAGGCGAGCTCGGAGACGCGCTCGTGGAGCGGCTGCAGGAGCTCGCGCTCGAGGCGCGACTCATGGCGTGCGTGGGCACTCCGGCGTTCGCCGCGCTGGCGGCAGCGAGGTACCCAGCGTCGGACCGCGGGGCGACGGCGCTCGCTAGGCGATGGCTGAGGCTCGGAGCCGCGGAAGCAGGACCGACGGTGGCGACGGACGACGAGGGCGATCCGCGCTCGCTCGTGCGACAGGTCCGCCGGCTGGTGGGCGAGA
>CALMMH010000786.1 GCA_937868145.1 uncultured Phycisphaerales bacterium | reverse complement strand
GAGGACATCTGGTGGATTCTCGAAGGCAAGGACTATCCACGCCTGTGGTGGGAGTGGGAGGAAGATGGCGGGGAGGGGGTCGTCGTGAACTGAATGGGTTGTCGGTCCTTTCTTGCAAAGGACGTAGCTAGAGGATACGCAGATCGATGGAGCGGTATACGTCGGACAAGAAGTTTCGCGTGATGAGTCGGGACGAGGTCCGCCGGGTGGACGCCTGGGCCATTGAGGAGGTCGGCCTGCCCGGGGTCGTCCTGATGGAGAACGCCGGCCGCAGTTGCGTGGAGCTGGCGTTGCAGAAGCTGGCGGAGATCGCCAAACCTCAAGTCTTTATCCTGTGCGGCGCCGGCAACAACGGCGGCGACGGGTACGTAATCGCCCGCCACCTGCTCAACGCCGGAATTCGTACCACCGTGGTTCTCTGCGGCGATCCCGCGAAGGTGCAAGGCGACGCCCGAATCAACCTCGACGTCCTGGAGCGGCTGGGACATCGGGTCGAGCAGGTGGACCCGAAAGCGGAGGATGCGGTGGCCCGCATTCGGGCGTTCGGCGACAGGGCGAGTCTGATTGTCGATGCATTGTTCGGTACGGGTTTGCGAGGAGAACTCAAGCCCGAGCACCGTACGATCATTGAGGCGGTCAATGGCCTGGGACGACCGGTTCTTGCCGTGGATATCCCTTCCGGATTGGATTGCGACACAGGGGAGCCGCTCGGGACCGCCGTCCGGGCGTCGTACACCGTGACTTTCGTCGCCGTCAAGAAAGGTTTTCTTCACGCCGCTGCCGTGGGCTACACAGGGGAGATCTACGTGGCCTCCATCGGCGTGGAACCTCCCGCCTGATCCGGAAAAAGACAAAGGCCGCCGGAACTTGTCGGTTCGGGCGGCCTGAGTAGGTCGTGATTCGCGTCGGCCGCGAGGCTCGGTTCGCTCCGGCTTAGAACGCGCCCGGTTTGCCCACCTGATCGGCGTAACCGGTGAAGTATAGGAACCGATCGTAATTGAAGATCGGGACCCACAAAGACTCGGCCCGCTGGCGAATTTGCTCATAGTGCTCGTCCGCCTTGCGAGCGGCGTTGTACCTCTCCATCGCGGTCGGGTCGTTCGTCTGCTCGACGAGCGTCGGCTCGACCGGAACCGTGGGTTTGGTCCCGAGGATCACGTAATCCGTGTCCGCCGAGACGTCGTCGGCGACGATGCCGCCCCATTTCTGGACAAGTCCCGCGATCTTGCGGACTCCGTCATAGTCCACGGTTCCATCGCGGTCGAGGTCGAACTCCCCGGCTACGATGAACTGGTTCTGTCGGCCGGTGTCCCAGATGAGGTTCGCCACGGAATCGCCGACGCCGATCGGGTTCTTCCGCTCCGAGGACAGGATGCGGGCGGTCGAAATCTGCCGGTCCACAGCCAGCACCTCGACCTGGGCCTTGGGCTTGCCGTCGCGCGGGATGCCTGTTCCCTTGTCGTAGACGGAGAACGTCAGACCTCGGTAGATGCGGTCTTCCGAGCCCAGGTTGATATGGACGATCTTCGACGCCTCGTCGACCAGGACGACCTGGCCGTCGGGCCTGAAGGCGGTGGACTCATGGTCCGGGGCCGGTTTGATGTCATTGACGGCCGCCAGAGCGCCTGCGAGCCTGCCCTGGGCGACGGTCAGTTCCGCCTGAGACCTGAGCATGTTCTGGTTCAACTGAGTGGCCTCGGCCCGGGTCCTTTCGAGCTGATCGAGCAGGGTTTTGGCCCGTTCGTCGGAGTTCTGCTGTACGAGGACCCGCAGGTTGTTGTAGTCGGTCTTCATATCCTGAACCTGCTGGTAGTACTCGCCGACCTTGGCCGTCAGGGTCTGCTCGGTCTGTTCCATGGTGGCGATCGCATCGTCGAACCGCTTGCGGAGCGTCCCCAGTTGTTCTTCGGAGGCGTCTCTCTGCTGGGTCGTCTGATCGAGCTTGGCCAGGAGATCGCTGACGAGGGTCGTCAGGGCCACCTGGACGGGTTCGACTTCGTTGGGGTCCGGCGGATTGTTCGGATCGATCGTGTTGGGATCCGGGGCCGGCGGGGTGGGCAAGGTGATGAAGGCACCCGCCTGTTCCAGCAGGGGAGCGATCGCCTTGGCGGTGCTGGCCACCTTCACTTCGGCCGAGGTCACAGGAATCGGGCCGCCGGTGACGAGCCGCACCATCTCATTGAGGTGCTCGACCACGGTTCCGAGATTGCTGTGGCCGGACATCTTGTTCCCGACGATGCCGCCGATGCCTCGGACTTCCTCCCGGCTCGCCAACGTGTCCATCTGCTCCTGCAGGTCATCATTGCCGGTGCGGAGTTCCTCGGCTTTCACATAATAGATGACCGCAACCGTCGTCGCGATGATGAACAACCCCACGAACGTGATGAGGGTGTAGAGCATGGCGTTACTTTGGCGTCTCTTGCCTGGAGGCATAAAAAAATACTCCTTGGTAAACCCGGGCATCCCAAAACTACTAAGTTAGCCATATTATCGCGTTTGCGGGGCCGTCAGTCAAGAAAAAACAAAGGCGTAACTCACACGCAACACAGGAGTAAGAAAAAGCTCAAACCTCGCGTGGAAGTTCCGCCAGATTCCCGAGTTTATCGATTGTACGCTTTGGAGCGGCGTCGGGGAGGGGGAGGGCTGGTGATACAGGCCCAGTTCCTCGGTGTACAGGATCGCCTTGAAGTCGTGCCTGATGGCCCAGGGCATGGGCTTTGAGCCGCCGGGTGGGCAAGTAGCCGTCCGTGAGCAGAGGCAGGGCGTATTTGTCTTTGAGGTCGTCGAGTCGCAGTTGTTGTGATTTTTGGATTTACGATTTACGATTTACGATTTACTATTCGTTGCTGCCGTAGGTCCCGTCTGCGAATTGCCGCAGAATCGAAATCGTAAATAATGAATCGTAAATAGTAAATGATGAAGTGGCTCCAGATCCTTCGGCCCGTTCATTGGGTCAAGAATGTTTTCGTCTTCGCGGCCCTGGTCTTCAGCCGGCAGCTCGCGGGCTCGTTCGAGCAGGTGTGCTGGGCGGTCGGACGGGCGGTGGGGGCGTTCGTCTGCTTTTCTCTGGCTGCGTCCGCCATCTATATCGTGAACGATCTGATGGATCGCAAGACCGACAGCATCCACCCGGAGCGCCGCAGCAGACCGATCGCCTCCGGCCGGGTGAGCCCGTCGACGGCGGGGCTTGTCGCGGTGGCCTGCATCGTGCCGGCCCTGGTCGGCAGCTTTTTGCTCTCTCCAAAACTGGCGGCGATCCTCCTGGCCTATACCGTGCTGATGGTTCTGTATTCCCTGGGTCTCAAACACCTTATGATTTTGGACTGTGCCATCATTGCAGTGGGTTTCTGCCTGCGGGCGGTGGCCGGAGCGGTGGTGATCGACGTGTTCATCTCGCCCTGGCTGGTCGTGTGCACGTTCGCCCTGACGCTGTTTCTGGCCTTCAGCAAGCGACGGGGCGAAATCGCCCAGCTCCAGGCCAACAGCGAGGCTTTCCGCAAAACACTCGGCGAGTACACGCCGGAGCTGCTGGCCCATATGCTCGACGTCAGCAGCGTTCTGGCCGTCATTTGTTTTCTCATGTATGCGATGGATTCCGAAACCATCGAGCGATTCGGAACGAATAGTCTTGTGTACACGTCGCCTGTGGTGCTGTATTGTATCTTTCGATTCAGCGCGTTGACGCAGAATGGACAATATTCGGATCCGGTGAAGCTGATCCTGCGGGATCGGCCGTTCCAGATGGGACTGGCGACCTGGGCCGTCCTGTGCGTCGGAATAATCTATTTCCATTGATTAAGGATTATTGATGAAGGATGATTGAAGAGGAGCGATACTTTCCTTGTCCATCATCCGTCATCCATTCTCAATCAGCTATGAGAGAGCGTCTTCAAAAAGTCATGGCTTCGGCCGGCATCGCTTCGCGTCGCCAGTGCGAAGAACTGATTCTCCAGGGCGTGGTTCGCATCAACGGCAAGGTCGTTGATGAATTGCCGGCGTTCGCGGACCCGGAGAACGACAACATCATCGTCAGCGGACGACGGCTCAAGATGCCCGACCGCGTGTACTTTCTGGTGAACAAGCCCAAGGGCGTCATCTGCACCAGCCATGATCCCCAGGGCCGTCCGAGCGCGCTGGGCCTGGTTCCCACCTCGGAGCGGGTGTTCTGTGTGGGCCGCCTGGATGTCGACACGATGGGATTGCTGATCCTGACCAACGATGCGGAGTTGACCAATCTTCTGACGCACCCGAGGTACAAGGTGGCCAAGACCTACATGGCCCGTGTGTCCGGCCATCTGGACGATGCGGCCGTGGAGCGGCTCAAGAAGGGCGTCTGGCTGGCCGAGGGCAAGACCGGAGGAGCCGCCGTCAAGGTGATCCATAACGGCCGGGAAGAGGCCATGATCGAGATCACGATTCGCCAGGGGCTCAATCGCCAGGTCCGCCGGATGCTGGCGAAAGTGGGCTTGTCTGTCAGTTCGCTCAAACGAACGCGGATCGGCGGCCTGAGGATCGAGGGCCTGGGCGTCGGCCAGTATCGACCCTTGACCAGAGGGGAAGTGGAGGCCCTGCGACGCGCCGCCACCGACCGTCCGGCCGAGCCGTCCGGCAAGCCTTCGGGCAAGCGGCCTCGGTCCAAACGAAAGCCTTCTCCGAAAGCGAAATCGTAGGGAGGTTCTTTCCCTCGCGTTTGGTTCGAGCCGGGGCCTTCCACAAGTATTTGAAGGGCGAACATTTACGGTTTCCGACCCCAGAAAAGTCCTTGTGTCGAACGGGCTTTTTTGGTATAAGGGAAAAACTGAGTCTATCGATCATTTCTGGGTTTGCAGGCAGGAGCTTCGGCATTGACGAGCTTTCAAAAACGAGTGGCGACAGGCTTGAGCGTTACCACGGTAAGTCGGGATCAGGTTCAAGAACACTTCATCACGATTACCCCCCAAAAAGGCGAAGCGCCGGACTCTCTGTTTCGCAGAGTCGCAGAGGCGGTGCATCAGGTGGACGGGAAGATCGTCTCTGTGGAGGCCCTGGGCCTGTCCGCGGCCGACCGCGGCAGCCTGCAGGTATTGATCGATGCGGTCGGGGGGACCAACGTGCCCCTGGCCTGGGTCGAGAATTCCCGGACCGATAACCTGTATGGCGTGTTCGTGTGGGCCGTCTCCGGGACGCCGGTTCGGCCGCTGTCGTTCAACGGCCGCCGGATGGGCAGCGTCTTCGACGACGGCCTCGTCCAGTACTGCCGACTCGCGGGTTTGCTGCCGCAAGATGTCCGGGCCGGAAAGCCCGAGCAGGCCACGGTGGTCTTCGGTCAGATGGACAGTCTGCTCGACGATGCCGGCATGGCCTTCAGCGACGTCCTGCGCACCTGGTTCTACAACGACGACATCCTGGGCTGGTATCGCGAGTTCAACGGCGTTCGCAACAAGTTCTTCCAGGAGAAGAAGGTCTACGACGGCCTGCTGCCCGCCAGCACCGGCATCGGCGGCCGCAATCTCCTGGGTGCGGCCCTGTTGGCCGGCGTGCTCGCCATCAAGACCGACAGCCAGGACGTGACCGCGTTCGAAGTTCCCTCGCCGATGCAGTCGCCGGCCCCGCAGTACGGCAGCTCGTTCAGCCGGGCCGTGGAACTGGAGTTGCCCGATCTCCGTCGAATGTACATCTCCGGCACCGCCAGCATCGACGAACATGGCAAAAGTGTCTTTCTCAACGATCCGGCGGCGCAGGTCCGCCAAACGATGGAAGTGGTCCAGGCCATTCTCCGCTCCCGCGAAATGGACTGGGGCGACGTCACTCGCTCGCTGGTGTACTTCAAGCGGGCCAAGGATGCCCCGTTGTTCCGCAAATATTGCGACGAAAGCGGCGTTCCCTCTTTCCCCGCGGTCGTGGTCGAAAACGACGTCTGCCGGGACGAGCTGCTGTTCGAGATCGAAGTGGACGCCGTAGCGGCCAAGTAGTCCTGCCGCGATGTGGAGTTGGCCGGCCCCTGTCCCGACGGGGTGCTGACCGTGCCGCACAGAGACAGACGACAGAGGACCGAAGACCCAGAACGGAAACCCCGTGGCGGACAGCTTCTGTCCTCCAATCCCCGACCTCCATCCTCAGCTCGCCGGACATGGCTCTTCCGCCTGACCGCAATCCTCCTGGGCCCCGTCTTTTTTCTCGGTCTGCTGGAGTCCGGTCTGCGGATCGTCGGCTATGGCTACAATCCCCACGTCGCGATCCCGTGCGAGGTCGACGGCAAACGCTTCCTCGGCGAGAACGTCAAGTTCGGGTGGCGGTTCTTCCCGCCGATCCTGGCCCGCGAGTTCGAGCCGTTCCTCTTTGCCGCCGAGAAACCCGCCGGAACCTGTCGCATTTTCGTTCTCGGATCCTCCGCGGCGCAGGGGGCTCCGAACAACGCCTTTCGCTTCGGCCGCATCCTCGAAGCGATGCTCCAGGAGCAATTCCACGACCTGGGCGTCGAAGTGATCACGGTCGCCATGGCCGCGGTCAATTCACACGTCGTCCTGGAGGTCGCCCGTGACTGTGCGAAAGATGACCCGGACTTCTTCGTCGTGTACCTGGGCAACAACGAAGTGCTCGGACCCTACGGTCCCGGCGCCGTGCTCACCTCGAGCTTGTCCAACCGGACTCTGATCCGCCTGGGAATCCGTCTGCGGGCGACGAGGCTCGGCCAGCTCGTCTCCTCGATGATCGGCAGTCGCGGCCCAACCGGGGGCGGCCCCCAGGTCTGGCAGGGCATGCAAATGTTTCTCGACCAGCAAATCCGCGAGGACGACCCGCGGCTGGAAACCACATACCGTCATTTCCGGCGGAATCTGGAGGACATCTGCAAACTCGCCGCCGACGCCGGAGCGCGGACCTACCTGTGCACGGTCGGCGTGAACCTGCGGGACTGCCCGCCGTTTGCCTCGCTCCATCGGACGGACCTGACGGCCGAACAGGCCCGAGCGTGGGACGACCTGTACAAGCAGGGCATGATTGCCGAGACGCAGGGCAAGGACTTCGAGGCGATCGACGCCTATCTGAAAGCCGCCGAGATCGATGGTTCTTACGCGGAGTTGCAGTTCCGCCTGGGGCGCTGCTATGAGCGAGCGGAGGATTTCGCGAATGCCTTGGTCTGTTACGAGAAGGCCCGCGATCGGGACACGCTTCGATTTCGTTCCAGCACGCAGATCAACGACGTCATCCGTTCGGTCGCTGATCGGATGAAGACGCGAGGCGTTGGGTTCGTGGACACGGCGGCGGCTGTGGCTGCCGACAGCCCTCACGGCCTGCCCGGCGAGGACCTTTTCTACGAGCATGTGCATCCGACCTTCCGCGGCAACTACGTGCTGGCCCGCGAGGTTCTGAAGCAACTGGAGCCGGGAATTATCGGCAGGTTCCGCGGAAAGGCCCGGCCTCCAGGGGACGCGCCCTCGGAGGACTGGTGCGCCGAGCGGCTGGGCTTCAACGACTGGAGCCGACAGGAGACGCTCGACATGGTGATCCGCGGCTTTCTGGCCAAACCGCCGTTCACCAACCAACTCGGCCACAAGGAGCAGATGGATCGGCTCAGCCGTCGGCTCGACGAGGAGAAAGCGGCCTTGACGCCGGAAGTGCTTCAGACGTTCGCCGGCCGATACGCCGCGACGATCGCACGGGCCCCCGACGATTGGCGTCTGCGATGGGACTACGGCCAGTTGCTGGCAGAGGACCTCAGGCAGTACGACGTCTCGCTCGAACAGTACCGGATCGTGCAGCAGCTCCTGCCGCACTCTTACATGCCTCACGATTCGCTCGCCTCGGTGTTGCGGACCAAGGGAGACTTGGCCGGCGCCATCGCCGAGTACGAGAAGCTCCTGGCGATCAAGCCCACCTCCGGCAGTGCCTATTACTACCTCGGCTGGTGTCACAACAAGCTGGGACACACGGACCTTGCGGCCGATCTCTTCCGCAAGGCGATTCGATGCGAGCCCGACCGCGTTCCCGCCTATCTCGACTTGGCCGAGTTGCTCTTCAAATCCAAGAAGCTTCAGGAAGCAGAGAAAGTCTGTCGCGAGGGCTTGGCCGCAGCTCCCAACAACGCCCGCCTGC
>CALMMH010000785.1 GCA_937868145.1 uncultured Phycisphaerales bacterium | reverse complement strand
ATCGGCGGTTCAGATACTGCGGGGGCGATGCAGAATCGGAGGGCGACGAATGCGTCGCCCCTACGAGTTGTCCTTCTTCGCGTACGTCCTTCGCCTTCCGTCTCACGTCCTCCGGCCCCCCTCCTCGTCTGTTTCGGTGGCCCCTCTCTTCCCAACGACCCCAGTGACGGCGTGCCCCCATGTAATTCATATTATAACAGTGGGATATTCCATCTCGTCAGGCTGAGAACGGTCTATCAGGCATATCGGCGGTCCTTTGGGGCATTCGCTGCACCTCTTGAGGGTTTCGTTGTTCCGGGAGGGGGCAATAAATTCTTGACAGGGTCCGACCCTCTCACTACAGTAAGGCCTTTGTTTTTCATCCCCGGCGGGAACGGGGTCTGACCATAGAATGGGCCGCATTAACCAACGGCAGGATTTAAAGGAGAAAAGTCAATGGCAACAAAGGTAGGAATCAACGGTTTCGGCCGCATCGGCCGCTTGGTGCTCCGCGTGATGGCCGCGAAACCCGACAAGTTCGACGTCGTCGGGATCAACGATCTGTTCGACGCCGACATGCTGGCCTACATGCTGAAATATGATTCGACGCACGGCAAGTTCAACGGCACCGTCGAAGCCAAGGGCGCCGCGATCGTGATCAACGGCAAAGAAGTCCCGATCCTGGCCGAGAAGGATCCCGCCAAGTTGCCGTGGGGCAAGCTGGGCGTGGACGTCGTCCTCGAGTCGACCGGCCGGTTCACCAGCCGCTCCGCCGATGGCAAGCCCGGCTATGACAGCCACGTGGTCGCCGGCGCCAAGCGCGTGCTGCTCAGCGCCCCGGCCAAGGACAAGCCGGACGCCACCATCGTCCTCGGCGTCAACGACAGCGAGCTGAAGGCCTCGATGAAGTACATCTCGAACGCCTCCTGCACGACCAACTCCCTGGCCCCGGCCTGCAAGATCCTCCATGAGAAGATCGGCATCGTCAAGGGCCTGATGACCACCGTGCACGCCTATACGAACGACCAGGCCATCCTCGACATGCCCTACAAGGACAAGCGCCGAGGCCGAGCCGCCGCACTGAGCACCGTGCCCTCGACCACCGGCGCCGCCAAGGCCCTCGGCGAGGTCATCCCGGCCCTCAAGGGCAAGCTGCACGGCTACGCCCTGCGAGTCCCGGTTCCCGATGGCTCGATCACCGATCTGACCTTCATGGCCGCCCGCAAGACCACCGTGGAAGAGATCAACGCCGCGATGAAAGAGGCCGCCGAAGGTTCGATGAAGGGCATCATCGAGTACGTGACCGACCCGATCGTCTCCTCGGACATCATCGGCAACCCGCACAGCTCGATCTTCGACTCGACCAACACCATGGTCCTCGACGGCGACATGGTCAAGGTCACGATGTGGTACGACAACGAGTGGGGTTATTCCTGCCGCAGCGCCGACCTCATCGAGCGGATCGCCAAGCTGAAGTAATTGATGACAGATGAAGGATGATGGATGATTGATGAGTCGCGACTGGCGAATGCGCCAAGGCGAGACAATAATCAATCATCCATCATCCATAATCAATGAAAAGGGAATTCTATGGCCAAGAAAACGGTTGCTGATATCGATGTCAAGGGCAAGAAAGTCCTGATGCGTGTCGATTTCAACGTGCCGCAGGACGACAACGGCAACATCACCAGCGATGACCGTATCGTCAAGGCCCTGCCGACGATCAAGAACGTGCTCGACCGCGGCGGGAGCCTGATTCTCATGAGCCACCTGGGCCGGCCCGAGGGCGCACGCGACGACGCCTACACCCTCCAACCGGTCGCCAAGAGGCTCTCCGAACTGCTCGGCAAGAAGGTGATCTTCGCCGACGACAGCGTCGGCCCGGACGCCACGGCCAAGGCCAAGGCTCTCAAACAAGGCGATGTCCTGCTCCTGGAGAACCTGCGGTTCAACCGGGAAGAGGTCATCAAGGACAAGGCCGCCAAGGAAGACAAGCAGCTTCGCGAGGCGAAGGACAATTTCGCCAAGAAGCTGGCCGCGATGGCGGACGTCTACGTCGACGACGCCTTCGGCACCGCGCACCGGGACAACGCCTCGATGTACACCGTGCCGCAGGTGATGGAAGGCAAGCCGCGAGTGATCGGCTTCCTGATCGAAAAGGAGCTGAAGTTCCTCGGCGACACGATCAGCGACCCGGCGCACCCGTTCGTCGCGATTCTCGGCGGAGCCAAGGTCTCCGACAAGATCGGCGTCATCGAAAACCTCATCGGCAAAGTCGATCGCATCATCATCGGCGGCGCCATGGCGTACACATTCCTTAAGACACGCGGGAAGGCCATCGGCGGCAGCCGCGTCGAGGACGACTTCCTGGACAAGGCCCAGGAACTGCTGGACCGTGCGGCGGACAAGAACTGCGAAGTCCTGTTGCCGCCGGATCACTCGGTCGTCCGCAAGCTGGAAGCCGGAGCCGAGCATCGGACCGCCGTCGGCGACATCGATCCCGGCTGGCAGGCGGTGGACATCGGCCCCATGGCCGCCCGGGAATTCGCGGCCAAGATCGTCGACGCCAAGACCATCGTCTGGAACGGCCCGATGGGCGTCTTCGAGATCCCGCCCTTCGACCTGGGCACCAACGCCATCGCACAGGCCGTGGCCCAGGCGACCGAGAAGGGCGCCAAGAGCATCGTCGGCGGCGGCGACAGCGCCAGCGCCATCGAGCAGCTCGGTCTACAGGACAAGATCAGCCACATCTCCACCGGCGGCGGCGCCTCCCTCGAGTTCCTCGAAGGAAAAAAGTTTAAGGCGATCGAAATTCTCGACAATAAGTGAGGTAGGGAAAGTTTGAAGTGTGATGGTTGATCGCTGATTCGCCAATCCAAGATCGCGGATCAACCATCACGCTTTCTTTTTCCTCGCGGGGGATGGTCCCATGAATAAGCAACTGCCCGGTCCCGGCTCAGTCGAGATTGCGCCTTCCATTCTCAGCGCGGACTTCGCCAACCTGGCCGACGAGATCGCCGCCGTGACCGCGGCGGGCGTCCAGATGCTCCATCTGGACGTCATGGATGGCCATTTTGTCCCGAACATCACAATAGGCCCGCCGGTCATCGCCAAACTCCGCAAGCACAGCGATCTTTTCTTCGACAGTCACCTCATGATCAGCGAGCCGGCCCGGTACGCGGAGGCCTTCGCCAAAGCCGGCGTGAACCACATCACATTTCACATCGAGGTGACCGACCAGCCCGAGCGAATCGTCGACCAGATCCACAATCTGGGCTGTACCGCCGGGATCTGTCTGAACCCCAAGACCCCCGTGGAGTCGATCCGAAAGGTGGCTCCGCTCTGCGACATGGTGCTGGTCATGACGGTCCAGCCCGGTTTCGGCGGCCAGTCGTTCATGGGCGACGCCGCCCGCAAGATCATCGAGATCCGAAAGATCGTCGGGCCCAACATCCGCGTCGAGGTTGACGGCGGCATCGACCCGGAAACGACCCCGATCGTGGTCTCCTACGGCGCCGAAACCCTCGTGGCCGGCAACGCCGTCTTCGGCAAGCCGGACCGCGCCGCGGCGATCGAAGCGATCCGGGAAGCATGTAGAAAGTGTGATTGATGTTTGATTGTTGATTGAGGCCCGCGTCCGGCGGTCGCCCTCTGAAATCGCAAATCAACAATCATAAATCAAAAGTGAAAAACGGAACCGCCCCGCTTCTGTCGGCGGCTTGATTTTTTGGCAAACAGTGCAGGGTTCTGGTAAACTATGCTCATGACAAAGAAAGCCAAGACGACTTGGAACGGTTTCTCGCTGAGGCCCCGCAAGGAAATGCCCGAGGGGCTCTGGATGAAGTGCCCGAGCTGCGAGCATATGCTGTACCGCAGCGCGGTCGAGAAGGGTCTTAACGTGTGCCCGGAGTGCGACTATCACTTCCGCGTCGGGGCCCCCACCCGCATCGAATACCTCGCGGACGAGGGGACTTTCCAGGAGATCCACGAGGACTTGACCACCGGCGACCCCCTGGACTTCAAGTACCGCGGCACAACCTACAAACAGCGAGTCAACGACGACCAGAAAAAGTCCGGCCAGAACGAGGCCATTCTCATCGGCAAGGCTTTCATCAAAGGCCGCGGTGCGATCCTGGGCGTCATGGAGCCCAACTTCCTGATGGGCTCGATGGGCGCCGTCGTCGGCGAGAAGTTCTGCCTGGCCGTGGACGCGGCTATCGAGGAGTCGCTGCCGCTGGTCGTCGTGGCCTGTTCCGGCGGGGCCCGCATGCACGAGGGCGTCGTCTCGCTCGGCCAGATGGCCAAGACGTCGGCCGCCATGGCCCGCCTCGACGATGCAAAGGGCCTGTTCATCTCCGTCCTCGCCGACCCCACCACCGGCGGCGTCACCGCCAGCTTCGCCATGCTGGGCGACGTGATCATCGCCGAGCCCAGGGCCCTGATCGGCTTCGCGGGCCCGCGCACCATCGCCGAGACGATCAAAGTCGAGCTGCCCGACGGCTTCCAGACCTCCGAGTTCATGCTCGAGCACGGCTTCGTCGACAGCATCGTCCACCGCAAGGACCTCCGAAGCGAAATCGCCCGCATCATCGACTACACGCAGAAGTAGTCTCCTCACGGAGACGCAGACGCCGCGGAGAAGCCGGACGAAAGTGCGCAAACCCCTGAGAAAGAAAAGACTTGCGCAGCTCGCGTAGGATGGGGCTTGCCCCACCGCTGCTCCTGGGCTTTGCCGATCAACCCTATTTCGTCTCTCCGCTGCCTGTCGGCAACACCCTCCGTCTTCAGAC
>CALMMH010000784.1 GCA_937868145.1 uncultured Phycisphaerales bacterium | reverse complement strand
GGGCTCAAAACCCTGCTGGCGGTTCGCGGTTTCGACGTGGTGGGGACGGCTCGCGATGGGATCGAAGCGGTGGAGAAGGCTCGCAGCGTGAAGCCGGAGGTCATTCTCATGGACATCGAGATGCCGCGGCTCAACGGCCTGGAGGCCACCCGTCTGATCAAGGCCGAACAGCCCGACGTGAAGATCGTGATGCTTACGATGTCGGCCGCCCACGACGATCTGTTCGAGGCGATCAAGAGCGGGGCGTACGGCTACTTGCTCAAGGCCGACGAGACCGACAAGTTTCTGGAACTGCTCTCCGGATTGATGCGAGGGGAGGTCCCTCTGTCGCCTGCCCTGGCCGGCCGGATCTTGGGGGAATTTGCCCGGCAGGGAGGGGACTGCGGATCCGTCGAACAGACGGAAGAGAAGGGGGAGCCCCTCACGCCACGCCAAAGGGAGGTTCTCTCGCTGGTTGCGCAAGGCCTGACCTACAAAGAGGTCGCGGCGAAGCTGTTCCTGACGGAGCACACCATCAAGTACCACATGGGGGAGATCATCGAGCGGCTTCATATGGAGAATCGCCGACAGGTGATCGAGTATGCCAGACGTCTGAAACTGGGCGGGCTCTGACGCAATCACCCGCGTCGCCGGCCGGATCGCGAGATCCTATACCTTTTTGTCTCCTGACTACACCAAAACTATACCTAAGGCGTATTGTATTCACGAGAACTCTTCATTACACTGACATCACGATCTCCTGTTTTGCACCGATTGGGTTTCCGAGGGATTGATGAAGACGGTGATAAGCGTCGCGGTCTACGGCAACAACGTAGTGATGTCATCCCTCTACGCAAGTCTGCAGAAGAGATCGGATTTGGAGGTGCGGCGCTTCGACAAAGGTTTGTCCGACGAGGGGATCGGTGCGCGGGAAGCTCTGCCCGACGTGATTCTATTCGATCTGGCTGCCGGCCAACCTGATTTCGCGATCCCTGCGATGCAGAAGCATCCTGAGATTCTGCTGATCGGGGTGGACTTGACGAGCCACCGCATGCTGGTGCTGTCCGGCGAGCAATCCCACCTGGCGACGGCCGACGATCTGATGCAGGTCATCGGACAGGCAAAAATGAAAACAAAACAGATGAGTTGAAGAAAACGAAGTCGATGACGACGAAAGGACGAGTGGTTATGAAGAACCCCCAACAGGCAAATCCCGCAGGATTGGCAAGACGCGACATGCTCAAGCTCTCCGGCTTGACGCTGGGCGGCCTGGCCGCCAATGGCGCGATGGGCGCCAGGGTCCGCGCCGCGGCGGGCGATCCGACCCAGCAGTACTCCTATTTCGATTCCCTCGATGAGTTCGTCCTGGGCACGCCTCTGGAGCCCGACGAGATGCGGATCACGTTCCTGGGATCGACGATTCCCCCGACCGCGCGCCGAGTGCAGCAGATGATGAGCGTTTTCGTCGAAGTGGGCAACGCCAAGGGCAAGTCGGACTCCTTCGTCTTCGACTGCGGCGCCGGCGTCGTGGCCAACTACGGTGCCATGGGCATCCCGTTCAGCAAGATGGACAAGGTCTTCATCACCCACCTGCATGGCGACCACATGAGCGATCTGACGCACATCTACTGCTTCGGACCCTCGCAGGACCGGAAATCTCCCCTGTATGTCTTCAGTCACGGCAACTCGACTGTGGCCAATCCCACGGGTTCTCCCCAGGCCTACGACGACGGCGTCGTCGCCTATTGCGAAAACCTCCGCAAGGCGATGCGGTGGCACACCGAGAGCTTCAGTTTCCTGTCGACGGGCTACCAGAGCTACGTGCGTCCGACCAAGGAAAGCTGGGGCCTGCCGGTCGATCCGGTCCCGGTCGGCGACGACAATGCCTCCGACGGCTACGCGATGATCCCGATCGAGCTGGACTGGACCAAGCGCGGCGACGTGGAAGGCGACAACGTCGCCTACAACAACCCCGAGACGGGCGTGAAAGTCACGCACTTCCCGGTGATCCACTGCAGGAAGGGCTCCATCGGTTTCAAGCTCGAGTGGAACGGCCTGTCGATGATCTACACGGGCGACACGAAGCCCGAGACGAACTTCATCAACCAGGCCATCAACGGCGGCAAGGGCATCGATGTGATGGTCCATGAAATGATCGTGCCGGCGGAAGTCTGGGCCATGAAGACCCTGGGCCTCAGCGAGCCCGGCAGCGGCTCCGTGTGGGAGGCGGCTCTCCGCACGGCGACGTCGGTCCAGAACAGCTCCCATACGCCCCAGGGTGCCTTCGGCTACCTCTTGAGCCAGATCTCGCCTCGTCCGCGGCTGGCGGTGGCGACGCACTTCCCGGTGGCCGACGACACGGTCGCTTCGGCCTTGGCGAGCGTCCAGACACATTGCCCGGACATGCAGCAGGGCAAAGACATCACATGGTCCTTCGATCGCATGGTGATCCGCGTGAATGCGACAGAGATCAAGCAGTTGCGGGCCAACGTTTCCGACTTTACGTACTGCCCGGCGCCCTCGTCGGTCCATGCGGACATCAGCACGCCGAAGTACTGCACGGCCGACGGGCAGTCCGATCCGTACGCCCAGCTCGACCGGAGCACGGAGATCCTCTCCACGGAAGAGGGCGGCCAGGAGACCTATCGCAAAGACGGATATTGACGCGCGAGTTGATTGAGAACAGAGGAGACCACACAAATGAACATTTCTCGCAGAGAATTCATGCGGCATTGCGGCAGGGTGTCTGCCGCCGCGTCACTGACCGGACTGGTTGGAGCCGGCGCGCTCCTGGGTCGGACCCGCAAACCGACCGGCGGCCATGTGACGCAGTCCCACCCGAACATCCTGCTGCTCATGGTGGACCAGATGCAGACTCCGCCGGAAGGATACAGCGACGAGGAAGGCATGGCCAAGGGGCTCAAGGAGATCCTGGGATTCCGGCCGTTGTCCGAGGACAACGCATACGCCCAGTTCTTTCCCGGCCTGCTGCGGTTGCGGCAGAACGCCGTGGTCTGCCGGAAACACTATACGGCGTCGGCCGCCTGCGTGCCCAGCAGGACCGCCATCATGACGGGGCAATACGCCGGCGTGACCGGCGTCGACCAGACGGATGGCACGTTCAAGTCCGCCGCGGATGTGTCGTGGCTGAATCCCGAAGGCACGCCGACTGTCGGCGATTGGTTCCGGGCCGCGGGGTATTCCACCCACTACTTCGGCAAGTGGCACGTTTCGCATGCGGAAGAGCCTGACTATCTCGATCCGTGGGGCTTTTCGGATTGGGACAAGTCGTACCCCGAGCCTCATGGCTCGAATCCCGACAACGGTGGCGTGTACCGCGACGTCGGTTTCGCCCAGAACGTCGTGGACTTCCTCCAGGAAAAGGGAACGAGCGATTCCGAGACTCCGTGGTTCGCTGTCGGTTCGCTGACGAATCCTCACGACTACGGCCTGATGCCCGTAGGCTGGCAGCTCCCGGGAAACACAGGCGTTGTCCCGTGGCCGGGCGGGACCACTCTGGCCCCGATGAAGATTCCCGCTCTGGGCGATCAAAGCCTGCCCGGCGGCGACGGCGAACTCGTGGACCTGAACCCGGACGGCTTCCCGCAGGACAACAGCGCTCTGCCGCCGACCTATGACGAGTCTCTGGACGACAAGCCGCGATGCCAGAGGGATTACGCCCTCAAGATGGGTTTGGCCTTCAAGTCCATGCAGGAATACAACTTCAGCCTGCAGGGGGCGTCCATCGCGCTCCCGATGCCCTATCAGCTTCAGGACAACGCGAAGGAGTGGGCTGCGGCGGCCAACCAGTTCTACGCATACTGCCATTACCTCACGGATCTTCAGCTCCGCAAGATGTTGCAGACTCTTGACGAGAGCGGTCTGGCCGAGAACACGATCGTCGTCTTCCTGTCCGATCACGGCGAGATGACCTCGGCCCACGGCGGCATGATCCAGAAGTGGCACAACGCCTACGAAGAATCGATCCGAGTGCCCCTGGTGGTCTCTTCGCCGCTGGTGAACGCCAACAGCGGAGAAATGAGAGAGATCCGTCAGCCGACCAGCTCGATCGATCTGGCGCCGACGATTCTGGCCCTCGCAGGATACAAGGAAGCGGACTTGCGGGCCGCGATGGACGCCGCCTACGGCGAATCCGTGGTGAAATCCTTCGTGGGCGCCGACCTGTCGTCTCATATTAAAGGAGAGAGCGACGGCAGCGTCCTCGGACCCGACGGAAATCCGCGAGCCGGCGTCTTCTTCATGACCAACGACACGATCACCGATCTGGGCGCGGGCCCGAGCGAGACCATCCAAGGCCAGTACGACCTGTTCCTGACGAACGTCGAGGCCGTGAAGGCCGAAGGATACGATCTGACGTCCGGATCCGTCACGCAGCCGAACTGCGTGCGGGCTCTGTGCACCGGAGATTGGAAGATCGTTCGGTACACCGATCCCCACGGAGTCGAAGCGGATGAGTGGGAACTCTACTGTCTGACGGCCGATCCGATCGAGCGGACCAACCTCGTCGACTTCAGAACGGGCGAGGTCCGCACCGACGTGAGCGTGCCGGACATGACGGCCGAGGAGCTGATTGCGAAGAATCAGCAATTGAAGGAAGAACTGGCCCGACAGGAAGCCGCCATGCTGGGCACGGCAACCTGAGTCATTCTGGAAAGGAAAGGGGTTCACGATGCGAAGGATTGGTTTCAGACCGATTGCACCCTGACGAAGAGCGATCTGTTGAGGATGTACAGCAATCCATCGGATCTTTCAGGCGTCCAGGTGGAGGGCG
>CALMMH010000783.1 GCA_937868145.1 uncultured Phycisphaerales bacterium | reverse complement strand
CCCGCGTTTACGCGGATCGGACCGGTCTTTCCCGCCTAAAGGCGGTACTCCGAACGAGCGCCGCCCCGGCAGGGAGACCTCGAAGGGACCTACGCTCGCGCGCACAAGCGGACATGCATCCGGTAGAACGGAGTGGCAATTCCCTCTCTCCGTCTTCCAGGACCCGTCCTCGGGATGTCGCCGAGACAAAGACCATCGGCAAGGTCCCCTTGCCAATGCCACCCGGAAGCAGGGATTGCCGTTCCCATCATGCCCTTGGCCCAAAGCGGGAAATGCCGTCCGCTCGCTTCGGGCGGGAAGAGTCCACGCGCGGGTTGAGAACCCACCCTACGCCGGCGTGAGACGCCCCCCTTTCGCGGTCTGTGAGCCATCTCTTGCGTCTCATTATCCCAAATCAGCGTTCATCAGCGTTCATCAGCGGTTCCAGAATCGTCGCTCGTCTCTCGTCGCTCGTCCCTCGGGCAACGGATCACGAGTCACGGAACACGCCTCCGCTTCCGTCCGCACGCCCGTCCCGGCGGGACTTTTTTTCGCCGACTTCCCTTACCCCTTGTCCGGCCGGAGGTTACAGAGACACAATTTTTGCATTTTTCTCTTTACGCGGAGATGTGTTTTGTTTATAATTGACACAACTTCAAGCCGGAGAGTATTCCGGTTGGAAGGAGATCGGCCGGACGAGAAGCCCCGGCGTGCATCCTCGATCGACACCCCCGCTTTTGCGCCACCCCGCTTCCCCCATCCGTCCCGGGTCACGAGCGACGAGTGACGAGTGACGAACGACGAGCGACGAGATACGAGATACGGAGGAACACAATGAGCGATCGATGTTGCGCCAACTGCAAATTCGCCCTGCCGGGACACGATCTGCCGGAGGGGACCTTCATCTGCGTGTGCCACCCCGACTGCGAGGGCGAGCCGAAGCTGATGAAGGACTGCGCGTGCTGCGTGCGGTTCGAGGCCAGGCCCGAGCCGGTGGACCGGCCGGAGGTCGTTCAGCCTGCGGACGGCAAGACCAAGCTCATTCCGCTGACCAAGGGCAAGGCCGCGCTCGTGGACGTCGGCGACTTCGAGCGGCTCTGCACGTTCAAGTGGCACGCGATCAAGGTCGGGCCGAACTACTACGCGTGCAGCCGCAAGAACGGGCGAACGATCCTCATGCACCGCGAGATCATGCAGCCGCCTGCGGGGATGGTCGTCGACCACCGGAAGCCGCCCACGACGAACAACCGCCGGTCGAACCTGCGGGTGTGCACGCAGGCCCAGAACCGCTACAACACGCGGCCGTACGGGAAGAAGTCGCCGTTCAAGGGCGTGACGCCCAAAGGCGACAAGTGGGAGGCCAAGATCAAGCATCGCGGCGTGACGGAGCATCTGGGGATCTTTGACGACCCCGCGGAGGCGGCCCGCGTTCGCGACCGCAAGGCGATCGAGCTGTTCGGCGAGTACGCCTGGCTGAACTTCCCGGACGAGGCCAGGGTGCGGATCGTCTCCCTGAGCGGCAGTATCCACGTGCGGAGCGCCGTGTGGGGACGACTGGCCACGCGCAGGAACCCCGGGAGGAGGCGACGAAGACGGAGGACGGGGAGCTGAGAACGAAAGATGGCGGACTGAGGACGGCGAAAGAACACTGCCCCTGCGCTGGGCTCACGTCTCCTGCCACCTCAGAGCCATCCCCAAGGCCTGCGGCCTTGAGGCTGCCACCCGGACTCAGCCTTTCGGCTGATACGACTTCGCGACGACCGCAATCTCGCCTTCGGGGCTGATGTCCACCTGGCCTTGCAGGGTCTTGGCCGAGACGAATTCGTAGTCCTGCTCGCCTCGCAGGACGACGCGGCTGTTGTCCACCTCCAGGCGCAGCTCGCGGTCGGGATCGCGATGGCGCAGGACGTTGGCCAGCAGGATCGCCTTTTCCAGGCCGTCGCCGGTGAGGTAGTTGGCCAGCTCGTCCGGCTGGGCCAGACGATTGCGGTCGTAGATGGAGGCGGCCGGCATCTGGGTCAGCCAGTCGTACACCTCGGGCACGGACATGGCCTGCGTCTTTTCGAGCGAGATGGGACTCCGCTCGATGGCCGCCTTCATGAAGGGCCGCCAGTCGCAGCTTTCCATGTCGCGGTAGGCGTAGAACGCCAGGTCGGCGGTGGCGTTGTGCGCGCGGATCCCGCGAAGGTAATCGATGATCTCGTCGCGGTCCCAGTCGGGCGAGATCTGGAGGGTCTGGCCGTTCGTGAAATTCTTGTTGCTCTCGGGCAGGTTCGCTTCGATGTGCACGAAGTCCATCAGATCGTCGACGAACTTATCGATGTCGGGGATCGTCGGCGCGAGGAACTGTCGCACCGCCTCGCGGCCGTCGCCCCGGCGGACGTCGATCTTCTGCTTGAGGAAGTCGCAGAGGCGGTCGCAGCGGATGCGGCCGGGCAGCTCGAACCGGACGAAGTCCTCGTCGGCGACCTCGGCCAGGAGCTTGTCGTGCGTCTCGTCGCCGATCTTGAACGGGCTGCCGTGCTCGTATTGATAGAGCAGCTCGGCGCGGATGAATTGCGGCTGGCCGTGACAATCGCGGCAGATCTGGAAGTACTTCTGGTAGTTGTGAGCGGACCGCAGGAAGCTGGCGAAGAGGGTCATGTCCACCCCGGTCGAGAGGTAGTCCGCCAGGCGGCCCTTGAAACGATCGTAGGCCTTCGGGTCGATCGTCGCGTCGTCGTAGAGGCAGTGGATGACGCCGGTGTTGTGGGCGACGACGGTGACCTGCTCGTTGCGGAGAGCCCGCTGGGCCTTGTTGGAGATCTCGGTGCCGTTGAACCACATGGTCTTGGTCACGAGCCGACGGTTGTTGGTGAGAATGCCGTCCTGCATGTCGATGAAGTTCTGCGAGTGCAGCGGCGTGAGGATCATGAAGATGTCGTCGAGGGGCACGCCGCAGACGATGAAGGCCGCCGCGGCGTAGAGGGTCGCCAGCGAGACGCACTCGCCCGCCGCCTTGCCGTAGCCGGGCTTGAGCCGGAAGGCGTCCATCGCCTCGATCGTCTCGGTCTTCCAGTACGGGATGATGTCGGTGGTGTACTTGTCCAGGCCGAAGTGCCGCCGGATGTCCACGTCGTAGTAGTATTTGTCCCCCTCGTAGCCGAACAGCGCATTGCTGGCGCCGATCTGCTGCGGCGACATGTATCGTTCGAACCGCTTGAGCTCGATGTTCTTGTCGGTCAGGCCCCAGGTTTCGAGGTCGAGGTTGAAGTCGAACTCGTCCATGATGAATTGGCGCAGCCGCATCAGCCGGCGGTAGCTGCTCTTGCCGGCGAGCTTCTCGAACGAGTCGAGCTGCCGCCACTTCCAGATCACCGGGCTCATGATGTTCGCCAGCACCAGGCTGTAGATCAGCTCCGGAAAGACGAACAATTCCATGTCCGACAGCGTCGCCGCGGACGAGTATTTCTCCAGATCCTCGTTTTCCATCCGTTGTCCTCAGGCTATAGACAGACTCCTGTTGCTGCACATCGGCATCTATACGCCGGATCACCGCCGGGAGTTTACCATATTCCCATCCTTTTGAGACCTCATGAAAACGAGATTGAGCGTGGGTTCGCGACGTCGAGGATGCCCATGGATATGTCCTGACGCAGGCGGCCCCCTAAGCCGGAGCAAGTCCACCCGAGTCGTTCAACAATCGTCCGAATGTCCGGAAATGAGGGTTTCTTCGCTGCACATTTTCTGATAAGATCACGGTTAGGCATCGTTCAAATGGTTGGAGCGGCCAGCAAGTTTCCACGATATTCTCGATTTAACGGACCGATCCTGGGGGTATGCGGCATGAAACGAACCGAGTTTTTTGAGGCGGCGGTAAGAGCCGGATTCTACGGCATTGAACGGGGCGGACTCTTCGGCAAGAAGGACAACGTCCGCAAGTACTGGGAGGACACGTTCATCAAATCGGCAGTCCGCCCCTCGATCGAGAACCTCCTCGGCTTGCACGAACGCCTGCGAATCGTGGATCTCGGCGCCGGCAGCGGCGAAGGGCTCGAACTGCTCGCCCACATCCCGCCGTCCCACCCGGTCAAAGGGCACAGCCCCTTCGTCCTGGATTACCCGCGGATCGAGGTCTACCACGGCCTGGACATCTCGCCGGGCATGGTTCAACAGGGCCGGGCGAATTACGGACATCGCAAGTACGTCCGCTTCGACGAGGCCGATTTGTCCCAGGGTCTGCCGCTGGAAAATGAAGCGCCGTATCAAATCTACTTCTCGTCCTATTGTTCCCTTTCGCATCTGGCGGCTCCCGAGTTGGAGCACCTGTCCTCACAGATCTTCAGGCACGCGGGCGAAGGCAGCGTCGTGGTCTACGACGTGTACGGCCGCTACTCGCCGGAATGGCCGGGCTATTGGGACAAGAACGCCCAGGAGCATCTCCCCTACACGATGGGATACCTGCTGCCCCCGGAGCAGCAGGACCCCAAGGCCGCCGACTGGTTCGACGTGACCTTCTGGTCCGGGAAGGAACTCCGGGACACCCTGGAGCGGGCCGCCGCCGCAGCCGGCAAGAAGATCAAGGTTCTTCTGCTCAAAGACAGGTCCATCCTCGTGGGCCGGCACATGGACACCTGCTACTTCAAGCCGCAGCGATTCGAGGTCCGGCGTCAGGTCAACACTCTGTTCGACCGCAGCTATCGCGGAGACACGACGGGACTGAAATTGGATCTGGATTACGCGATGGCGACGCGCGACTCCGGCTGCCACGCCACCCAGCGAGTCGGCCAATATCATGCCCTGTGGT
>CALMMH010000782.1 GCA_937868145.1 uncultured Phycisphaerales bacterium | reverse complement strand
TCTGTGCGATGTGGACCTCCGCAGCGCTGCCGGGACCATCAAGAAGTTCCCGAACGCCAAGATCTATCGTGACTTCCGCGAGATGCTCGAAAAAGAGCAAAAGAACGTCGACGCGGTGGTCATCGGCGCCCCGGACCACATCCACGCTCCGGCTGCGATTATGGCCATGAAGCTGGGCAAGCACGTCTACTGTGAAAAACCCATGGCCCACACGATCTTCGAAGCCCGCCGCATGACCCAGGTCGCCAAGGAGACCGGGGTCGTGACGCAAATGGGCAACCAGGGCCACGCCGGCGACGGTCTGCGGCTGTATTGGGAGTACATTCACGACGGGGCGATCGGCACAGTGAAGGAAGTCCACGTCTGGACCGACCGCGCCGGCACGCCGGAACGCGCCTGGTGGCCGCAGGGCATCGATCGGCCCAAGGGCAGCGCCCCGGTTCCCGAAGGGCTCGATTGGGACTTGTGGCTCGGTCCCGCCCCGTGGCGTCCGTACGCCAAGTTCGCCAACAGCGAAGGTGGCGACGCCGCGTATTGCCCGTCCAACTGGCGGGGCTGGTGGGATTTCGGCTGCGGCGCCATCGGCGACATGGCTGTGCACAACGCGGATCCGGCGTTCTTCGCTCTGGATCTCGGAGCCCCCACGGCCGTCGAAGCCGAGACCAGTTCGGTCAATAACGAAACGCTCCCGGTCTGGAACATCATCAAATTCGATTTCCCGGCCAAGGGCGACCGGCCCGCGATCCGGATGACCTGGTACGACGGCGCCAAGCTGCCGCCGAGACCCGCGGATCTGGACGCCGGACTCAATCTCGGGGACAACGGGATTCTCTTCGTCGGCGACAAGGGCTCCTTGCTGGGCGGCAGCCATGCGGGCACTCCTCGAATTATTCCAGAGGCCAAGAGGAGAGAATACGGACGTCCTCCCAAGACGCTGCCGAGATCGCCCGGCCACCACGAGGAATGGATTCAGGCGTGCAAGGACGGAAAGCCCGAGGACGCCAAGAGCGGTTTCTGGTACGCCGGGCCGTTCGTCGAGGCGTTGCTCGTCGGCAATCTGGCTGTGCGGCTCCAGAAACGGGTCGAATGGGACGGCGAGAAGATGCGCTCGCCCAACTGTCCCGAGGCGGACAACTACATCACGAAGTTCTACCGCGCGGGTTTCGACCTCGTGTCGTGATGGACTACAAAATGGAACGATGGGCCCTGTGCAGACCCGCGCGAGCCCATCATTCGCTGATACGCGACAGTGCTATTGAGTGGATTCGGGTGGCAGCGTCAAGCGAAGCTTGGCGATGGTTCTGTTTACCCGGGGATGCGCCATCGCCAAGGCCTTCGGCCTTGACGATGCCACCCGGACAAAGGTTTCAAGCACATTTCGAGGAATTGCGTGACGGGAAGGATGACAGATGAACAGGCGTCAATTTCTTGGCGGTGCGGCGGCAGCGGCGGCGTTCACGATCGTGCCTCGTCATGTCCTGGGCGGGGCCGGGCAAGCTGCCCCGAGCGAAAAGCTCAACATCGCGGGCATCGGCGTCGGCGGCCAGGGAGCAGGGGACATCGCCAACGTCAGCAGCGAGAACATCGTGGCTCTGTGTGACGTCGATCGCAGGCAGGCCGCGGAAACCTCAAGAAGCACCCGAATGCCAGACAGTACGCTGACTTTCGGGTGATGCTCGAAAAGGAAGCGAAGAACATCGATGCCGTCGTGGTGGCGACGCCCGACCACACGCACGCCGCAGCGTCCATGATGGCGATCAAGCTGGGCAAGCACGTCTATTGCGAGAAGCCTCTGACGTATTCCCTGCACGAGGCCCGCGAACTGGTCAAAGCGGCCCGCGAGGCCAAGGTCGCCACGCAGATGGGCAACCAGGGCCACTCCGGCGAGGGCATTCGTCTGATTTGCGAGTGGATCTGGGACGGCGCGATCGGCACGGTGCGCGAGGTGCACGCCTGGACCACGCACGCGGTGTGGCCGCAGGGTATGCAGCGTCCGAAGGAGACGCCGCCTGTGCCCCAGACGCTCGACTGGGACCTCTGGCTGGGTCCGGCCCCGTATCGACCGTATCACCCGGCGTACGCGCCAACGCTGTGGCGCGGTTGGTGGGATTTCGGCACCGGCGGGCTGGGCGACATGGGTTGTCACAACCTCGATCCGGTGTTTTGGGCACTCAAGCTCGGGGCTCCGACGAGCGTGGAGGCCAGTTGCTCGATCTTCGTGCCCACGGTCACCTGGGACAAACCCTTCAATACCGAGAGTTATCCGCAGGCCTCGATTGTGCGGTATGAGTTCCCTGAACGCGACGGGTTCCCGCCGCTGGAATTGACCTGGTATGACGGCGGCCTGATGCCCCGGCGGCCTGCGGAACTCGAACCGGGCCGGCAGCTCGGCGACAAACTCGGCGGTGTGATCTTCGTCGGCGACAAGGGCAAACTGACTTGCGGCAGTTACGGCAGCAGTCCGCGTCTGATCCCCGAGTCGAAGATGAAGAACTACAAGCGGCCTGAGCCGAGCATCCCGCGATCGGTGGGTCATCACAAGGAGTGGATCGAAGCCTGCAAGGGCGGCAAGCCCGCGGGTTCGAATTTCGACTACGCCGGCCCGTTGACCGAGATGATTCTGCTGGGCAACATCGCCGTGCGGATGAGCCTCAAGACTCAGGAGAAAGGCCTTCGTCTGGCTTACGACGGGCCCAACATGAAGATTACGAATCTGCCGGAAGCCAACGAGTTCATGAGCCGCAAGTACAGGGACGGCTGGAGCCTGTAGGAATTGATAATCGTTGATGGATGATTGATGGTTTCAGACGGTCCGTCGTCGAGTCCGGGTGGCAGCGGCAAGCGAAGCTTGCCGATGGCAATGAGTGAAGGAGACAGAGATGAGTGCTGAGAACGGTAAAACGAAGGAGCAGTTGTCGCGACGGGACTTTGTAGGTGCAGCGGCGGCTGTGGCGGCGTTCACGGTTGTGCCGCGACATGTTCTCGGCGGGGCCGGGAACGTGGCGCCCAGCGACAAGCTCAACATCGCGGGGATCGGAATCGGCGGGCGCGGTCAGGGTGATCTGGACGAGTGCCGCAGTGAGAACATCGTCGCTTTGTGCGATGTCGATGCGGGCTACGCCGGCAAGGTGTTCGAGAGGTATCCGAACGCGAAGAAGTGGACGGACTTCCGCAAGATGCTCGACGAGCAGAAGGACATCGACGCGGTTGTGATCGCGACGCCCGATCATCTGCACGCGGTGGCCGCGATGGCCGCCATCAAGCGGGGCAAGCACGTTTATTGCGAGAAACCGCTGACGCACTGCATCTGGGAGGCCCGGCAACTGACGCTCGCGGCCCGCGAAGCGAAGGTCGCGACGCAACTCGGCAATCAGGGCCAGGCCACCGAGGGCAATCGGCTGGTCTCCGAGATGATCTGGGATGGCGCGATCGGCCCGGTCCGCGAGGTCCACGCGTGGTGCAACCGGCCCATCTCGGCTCGCGGCGTCGCCCGGCCGACCGATACGCCCGATGTGCCCAAGACGCTGAACTGGGATCTGTGGCTCGGTCCCGCGAAGGTTCGTCCGTATCATCCGACGTACGCGCCGTTCAGTTGGCGGGGCTGGTGGGATTTCGGCACCGGCGTCCTCGGCGACATCGGCTGCCACCAGCTTGATCCGGTCTTCCGGGCCCTGAAGCTGGGCTATCCGCTATCGGTCGAGGCCTGCTCCAGCAATATGGATGAAGCAGCCGAGGTGAAGGAGGAAACCGCTCCCAAGTCCTCGATCGTTCGATTTGAGTTCCCCGAGCGGGAAGGCATGCCGCCTTTGAAACTCACCTGGTACGACGGCGGCCTGATGCCGGAGCGTCCACGAGAACTGGAGGAAGGCCGCAAGTTCGGCGAAGCCGACGACAATCTGTTCATCGGCGACAAGGGCAAGATGCTGGGCTACCGGCTTCTCCCTGAGGCTCGGATGAAGGAATACGGCAAGCCGCCGCAGAAGATCGAACGTTCGCCCGGTCACCACAAAGAGTGGATCGACGCCTGCAAGGGCGGCAAGCCGACGCGGGCCAACTTTGACTGGGCCGGACCTCTCACCGAGGTGGTTCTGCTCGGCAACGTCGCCCTGAAGATGGAAAGGCAGCTCTATGAGAAGGGTCTCAAGCTCCGCTATGACGGCCCAAACATGCAGGTGACCAATCTGTCCGAAGCCAACAAGTACATCCGGGACGAGTACCGCGAGGGATGGACGTTGTAGTAGCACGGGCATCCTTGCCCGTGATCTTAAGAACATGGGCAGGATGCCCATGCTACGAAATGCACTGTAACAAACGGGTCCGTGGCGCAATGAATGGTATGAGGAGTAATACCGTGAAACAGCAGAAGATAACACGACGTGGATTCATGGGTGCGGCGGCCGGCGTGGCGGCGTTTACGATGGTTCCCCGCCATGTGGTGGCCGGTTCCGGCGACGCGGCTCCCAGCGAGAAGATCAACATCGCGGGCGTCGGCATCGGAGGCCAGGGCGGACACGACATCAACCAGCTCAACAGCCAGAACATTGTGGCTCTGTGCGACGTGGACTGGCGGCAAGCGGGGGGGATGTTCGATCGCTATCCGAACGCCAAGAAGTACAAAGACTTCCGCGAGATGCTCGACAAGGAAGACAAGAACATCGACGGGGTCGTTGTCGGCACGCCCGACCACATGCACGCGATCGTGTCGATGGCCGCGATCAAGCGGGGCAAGCACGTTTACTGCGAAAAGCCTCTGACCCACACGGTCCGCGAGGCCAAGCTGCTGGCCGACGCCGCCCGCGAAGCGAAAGTCGCCACGCAGATGGGCAACCAGGGCCAGGCCTCCGAAGAGACGCGACTCCTGTGCGAAACGATCTGGGACGGCGCGATCGGCCAGGTCCGCGAAGTGCACGTCTGGACCGACCGGCCGCTCAATGGGATCGACAAATGGTACTGGCCACAGGGCGTGGGCCGGCCGGCGGGGCAGGATACGATCCCCGAGACGCTGGACTGGGACCTCTGGCTTGGACCGGCGCCGATGCGTCCATACGTGAACCGGGTCTATCATCCGTTCGTCTGGCGAGGCTGGTGGGACTACGGTACCGGCGCCCTGGGCGATATCGGCTGCCACAGCATGGACCCCGTGTTCCGCGCCCTGAAGCTCGGGTATCCGACGAGCGTGGAGGCCGCCTGCACGCTCGTCAATAACGAGACCTATCCCGTCGCGTCCCGCGTGACGTACGAGTTCCCCGCCCGCGGAGACTTAGCACCGGTTACGCTTCACTGGTACGACGGCGGAATGAAGCCGCCCCGGCCCGCGGAGCTGGAGGACGGTCGCAAGTGGGACACCAACGGTCAGCTCTACGTCGGCGAGAAGGGCAAAATGCTCGGTTGCCGGCTGATCCCGGAGGCCCGTCAGAAAGAGTACGGCAAGCCACCGCAGAAGCTCGAACGGTCGATCGGCCACTACATGGAATGGGTCGCCGCCTGCAAGGGCGGCAAACCCGCCGGCTCGAACTTCCCCGATCACGCCGGCATGCTGGCCCAGGTGGTCTTGATGGGCAATGTCGCCATCCGACCGGCGTTAAAGGACAAGATGCTCAGCACCAAGCTGTTCTGGGACGCCAAAGAATTCAAGTTCACGAATGTGCCCGAAGCCAACCAGTACCTGACGAAAGAGTACCGGGAAGGCTGGGCCATCTGATTGAGGAAGGATCAGCAATGACTGATTCAATCGATAGACGAGCGTTTCTGGGCGGGGCGGCGGGCGCTGTCGCGGCGTTCACCATCGTGCCCAGCCACGTACTTGGCGGGGCAGGGGGCCAGCCGCCCAGCGAAAAGCTCAACCTGGCCGCCATCGGCATCGGCGGCATGGGATCCGCCAACATCAACGCGTGCAGCACGGAAAACTTCGT
>CALMMH010000781.1 GCA_937868145.1 uncultured Phycisphaerales bacterium | reverse complement strand
CCCAAGGTCAACTACGTCGATCGCTATCACAAGATCTACGAGAAACACGTCAAGAAGCAAGGGTGCCTTTTCGGCGAGCTCGGCACGGTCAGTCCCGAAGGTCCGACGGTCGGCATCAAGCGAAGCATGGCCACGCTGGGCACCAAGGGCGTCTGGAGCGCGGCGCTCTTCCGCAAGCTCGGATTCTTCCCGGTCGTGTCGCCTCGCAGCGACAAGGAAATCGCCAAGATCGGCGTGGACAACTCGCGGACCGAATTCTGTATCGCCCGCAAGCTCGCCACCGGCCACGCGGCGATCCTCAACGACAGTCCCGAGCTCAAGTACCTCTTCAATCCGAGTTTCATCGAGGTCCGCCAGCCGACGCCGCCGGACCTGAAGTACTGCATTTACACCGAGTCCGAAGGCTACATCCTCAACGACGTGCTCTCGCTGGACAAGAACCGCCAGATCAATCCGATTCTCCACTTCGGCGACATGCCGCTGCTGGTGCGCGAACTGCGGAAGGAATTCGCCCGCCTGGGCTTCGAGTACAGCGAAAAGCAGATGCGCGAGGCGATTCACATCGCGGACCAGGCCGAGGACCAGTTCAAAGGCGAGTTGTACGCCGAGGGCGACAAGTTCCTCCAGCGGATCGAGCAGGAGAACACCCAGGCCTACGTCGGCATCGGCCGCGACTACGTGATCCTCGATCCCGAGGCCAGCTCCAGCTCGGGCGCCATGTTCTCCCAGGTCCGCGGGCTCGATTACATTCCGCAGCAGTTCCTCGAGCACCGGTTCGACGACATTCCGATCGACGAGTTCGTCGAGAACGAGTTTTGGAACCAGAGCGTCAAGATCATGAAGGCCAATGTCTTCGTCGCGGACCATCCGAACCTGTTCGCGATCCGCATGATCAACTTCGCCTGCGGACCCGACAGCCTCAAGATCTACCAGGAAGAGCAGGTCCACCTGGCGGTGAGCAAGCCCCTGCTGGTCCTGGTGACCGACGGTCAGACGAACAACGCGCCGTTCGTCACGCGGACCGAGGCCCACGAGCGCGTCGTCAGCCAGAGCCAACCAGTCCGGCTGGACATCGACAAGCTCAAGATCCACGCCTCGAACACGTATGACAAGCGGGTTTGGCTGGTCCCCTACATGGGCGACGCCAGCTACATGGCGGTCGCGGGCCTCAAGCACTTCGGCATCGACGGCGAGGTTCTTCCGACCAACACGCCCCGCGGCTACGAGGTCGCGCGGAAACACGTCTCCACGGAGGTCTGCTACCCGCTCAAAGGCGTGGTCGGCGACGCCATCGGATTTCTCCAGGAGCAGATCGAGCAGACCAGCCGCCAGGCCGTCGAGGACAAGTACCTCGTCATGATGCCGACGACGAGCGGCCCGTGCCGGTTCGGCAAATACGCCGAAGTCGTGCGGCACTTCATGAAGATCGAAGGCCTCGAGAAGATCCCGGTGGTGGGACCTTCCTCCGAGACCGACTATATCGACATCCCCCTGCCCAAAGGGCTCCGACCCTCCGCCAGGATGAAAATGCAGCAGATCCTGTTCAAAGGGATCAACGGCGCGGACCTGCTGGAGGACATCGTGCGGCGTTTCCGGCCGTACGCGGAAGACAAAGCCGCGATCGATGCTCTCAAAATGGCCCGGCTGGAAGACCTCGGAAAGCTCGTCACCGCGGGCGCCGACGTCGCGAAGATGCAGGAATGGGGGCGTCAGACGGTCACGATGTTCAAGGCGGCCAAGCTCCGCCGGCAGGAACGATTCCCGCTGATTCTCTACGTCGGCGAGATCTACATGCGACAGCACGATCCGTACACGGATTTCGTCATCCACCGGCTCGAGGAAAACGGCCTCGAGGTCGTCCGCGACCCGATCACGGATTGGCTGCTCTACGTCAACAAGATGAACCTCCGCAACGCAAAGCGGGACTTGAGTCTGGGCCTGAAGGACCGCGATTTCGGCAGGGCCTTCCGCTCGGCCGGCAAGGCGGTCAAGTCGATCCTCAAGGGCAAGTACATGGGCCACGTGGCCGAGAAGCTCGCTGAGCCGTTCCACGAGGCGCTCGAAGGCCGGCACGTCCTGCCGCACCCGATGGAGATCATCGAGACGCTCGAACGCGCCCACGAAACGCACGGCAACATCGAAGGCGAGTCGCCGCTGAGCACGGGCATCGCCTACTATCTCATGCACGAGATGGTCCATCCCCACGGCGACGCCTACATCTCCGGCATCTTCCACGTGGGCCCTTTCACCTGCATGCAGGAGGGCGTCGCGACCGCCAAGATCGAGGCCATGGTCAAGGAGTACCGCAAGAAAAAGCCCGACCTGGTCTTCCCGATCATTCACGCGTTCTTCGGCGACTCGGCCAGCGCGAACCTCGCCTCCGAAATCGCGGTCTTCAAAGAGCAATGCTATCAGAAGCGCGACCTGCTGCGGCAGGAGCACGGAACAAGCCACCAGCATGGCCCCGAGATCCGCGGCATCCCCGGCGTCCAGAAGCACGCGGGTGCGAAACTCAAGAAGATCGGCCACTGAGCTTCATAGAAGACAACATTCCTTCCGGGTGGCAGCGGCAAGCGCCAGCTTGCCGATGGGTCTTCTCAGACCGAGAGGAAGCCATCGGTAAGCTCCGAAGACTCCGCTTACCGCTGCCACCCGGAGTAGTTTTAAGGAGTGGAGGACAGAAAAAGAAAAAGGCCGTGAGCCCATAACTCACGGCCTTTTGTGTTGTGTGCTGGCGCGGGTTACTCCGTGCAGCAATCCATCCACAGGTACATCAGCTCGATCAAGTCGTCGAAGTCGACTTTGCCGTCGCTGTTGCGATCCTGGCAGAGCGAGCAGGCGTCTTCGGGCGCGATCAGGTAGTCCTCGGTTTCGCCGGTCTCGTAGCCGTCGATCGGGCCCGAGCCGCCGTTGCCGAGCACACCGGGGGTGGCGCCGCCCTTCCACGGCTGCTCGGAGAGCGTGATTCGCATCCAGACTTTCTCGGGTCCCTTGTCCAGGTGCCAGGCGAGGAAGCCCGGCGTCGCGATCGTATGCGCGCCGATGGACAGGCCGGAAAGGTACTGGTTCTGCACGGCCCATTCGGAGACCTTCCGTTCGCCGGCGACCATCTCCGGATTTGTCGAGCCGTCATCGTCCCAGTCGCCGTCGCGATTCCAGTCGAACCACACATTGACCCAGAGCTCGCTGTCGGGCTTGATCACGGTGACGATGTATTCGAAACTCGCGAATTCGCCGTCGGGAAGCACCAGCGGAAGGACCACGCCGTCGTCGCCGCCGTCTTTGTCCGCCTCGTCGCGGGAGGGACTGAGGTTGTTGGACGGGTCCTCATCGGCCTTCTTGTCGGCTTCGATCTCGAAGGTGACGGACGGTCCCAGGACCGCCACGGACAGCGGGTCCCGATGAAGCGGGCCGCGGGGTTTGCCGGTGGCGGCTTCGAACACCGTCGGGAAGTTGCCCTGGATCGCAGTCTGGCCGGCGACCGTGTAGGCGGTCATGCGCTTGCTCGTGTGGTTGGAAGCGTCCGGGGCGTCGCCAAGGTCGAATTCACTGGGGGCGACCCCCTGGCAGGTGATTGTCAGGAAGCCCTTGCCGTTCACGGCGTTGAAGCCGCCGATTTCGATCAGGTACGCCTGGCCCGCGGCCGCGTCGAACTCGACTTGCGAGGTCAGACCGTTGAGGTCGTCATTGAAGGCGATGAAACGGTCCTGTCCGGGGTTGGCCTGCGCGCCGCGGTAGACCGCCAGGATCGTGTCGAACTGGCTGCCCGCCAGGCTCACTGTCGCGCGCCCTGTGATCGAAGGCGTGTAGCGATACCACACGTTCGGGCTCTTGATGTAGAGGCCCTGGCCGTCGAACGTTGCCTCTCCCATGTCGAAAACCAGCTTGTCCACTTCGCCGACGGGTGTGGCG
>CALMMH010000780.1 GCA_937868145.1 uncultured Phycisphaerales bacterium | reverse complement strand
GACCAGCTCAGCGGCCCGACAAATCGCACGTCGATCACCTCGCCCATCGCCGGCTTGGGATTCCACGCCAGCAATAGATTGCCCCGCAAGGCCGCCGCGATCTCGTCCGCCGTCAGGACGCGGTCATACGCGCGGACCTCGTCGATCGAACCTTTGAAGTACCGCGAATCGAGCGTGTTGCCCCCGATGACAATCACCGGGTTGGAGCCGATGTTGTTGTCGCCTGTGTGCGTCCCGGTCGCATCCAGCAATCCATTGACGAACAACTGAACCTCGCTCGAGCTGTCGAGCCTCGTGGCGGCCACGTGCACCCATTCCCCGATGACCACGTCCCGATTGGAGACCGTGGTCGGATTGCCGCCGGGACCGGTTTCGAAGGCCAGTTTCGCTCCCAGCACAGAGAGCAGGAAGTGATCGCCGCCGCCGGCGTGGTCGGACCACAGCAAACCGTTGCCTTCGCGTCCGGCCGTACCCGCAGGTCCCGCGACATCGGTCTTCACCCAGGCCATCAGGGTCATATCGACGCTGAAGACCTGCGGAACCTCGACGCGGTCGTCGACGCCGTCGAAGGACAGGGCTTTCCCATTGTAGCCATCAACCGTGTCGGGACCGCCCAGAATCTCGCCGTGTCGATCCCGGCCGGACCAGTCGATCGCAATTCCATTCTCATCCTGGTCGAAGTTCCAGAAGCCGACGAGGTTCGGATCGGTCACCTCAATCACAGGCTTGGTCTTAAATGTCCACACTTCCCCCGGGTACTCCGTCACGCCGTCCTGCTCATCGACCCGCCAGTAGTACGTCGTTCCGGCTTCGAACGAAGCGGGGTCGTATCCATTCGCCGTCTGGCCCTGCGACACGAGAGAAAGACTCGCCGGATCGACGCCCAGATACACGTTGTGCGAGACGGCCCCGGCGCCCGGCGTCCAATTCAGCGTAGCTTCCGTATCCACCAGGACGGCGCCGTCGGCCGGCACAGGACCGGAAGCGAATTTCGCGGAGACAGCGAAGCTCCAGACCGCGCCACGGTACACGGTGGTCCCGTCGGTCTCGACTTCGTCTACTCGCCAATAATATGTCTTGCCGAGTTCCCAGAAGTCGCCGGAAAAGCTCGCATCGGTCACCATGCCCTTGTCGACGACGGCGGCCCCGTTCTGGACGTCGTCGGCGTTCTCGCCAATGTACACGTGGTGTTCCGCCGCCGTCTCGCCGGCAGTCCACTGCAGCGTGATCCTGGTCGTGCCTATCGTGGCTCCCGGCGCAGGCTGCGGATTGGTCGCAAACCGCGTCCACCGGGGTCCGAACCAATACACATTCTTGACGTCCGCAGCGTTGAGGGCATGGTTCCAGACGGCCACTTCGTCGAGTCGGCCGATGTAGCGTCGCCATTGGGTTCGGTTGCGAGGCCCGCCGATGCGAACCGCGCTGATGGGGTCGCTGGCGTTGAACGCCTGGCTGCCGGCGGGATTGCCGTCGACGTAGACGGCCATCGCGTTGCCGCTCTTGCTGTACGTGATCGTGACGTGGTGCCATGCGGCGTCATTGACCTTGGCGCCGCTGGTCACAAGATCCCCATACACATCCGTTCCGAAGTCGGCAATCAGGAAGTCGGCCGATCCGTTGCATTCGATGCTGTGGTCGGAACTCCCGCCCAGAAGCACGATAATAGGGCCCCAGGCCTGGAACACCACCGGCATGTTCATCCAGAACGAGACCGTCGCTTCGCTGATGTTTAGTAAACCCTGCGTCAGGGGTGCGTCGCAGAGCGTGAAGGGATCGGTGGCCGACACGAAGTCCAAGCCGTTGGCGTCATAGCCGGCGGTCGTCCACTGGACTTTGGCCTCGTTCCAGGGCTCGATCGTCCCGTCGTGCCAATAGTCCGTTTGATCCCAAAACTCGGCTCCCTGGCCTTCGTCGAGTTTCCAGAAGCCCACCAGTTCGGCCTGACTGGGAGCCGCCAAGCCTGCGGCCAATACGATGACGCAGCAAATCAGTCTCTTGTTCATGACAGTCCTCCTTCGGAAAAAGGGGAAAGCACACCCATGTCTCACATTCGAAGAAAGAAAACCGCTTTGTCCTGATCCGGCCCGCCTCTTGCTCGTTCACCCGTCCTCATTCATCTGAGCCCGCCGCTGGAACAGCCGGCCCGTGTAACCACAACGATCGTCGCCGCTCAATCTCTGGACACTATGATAGCATGTTCATACTCACCAAGGCAACACCACTTTGCGTCATCAGGGACAAGGGACCGACTGTACGATCCTCTGGCGGTGGTCTCGCAGCATCTCTTCGTTGGCATGTCGAAGATAGTCTATCAGTGGAGGGTAATGGACCACAGGATCAAGTCGCTCAACCGGCGGACAGCCTTCGACCGCCAGAGCCTTGCGGATCTTCTTCAGTTCCCATACCCGGCCTTCGATCTCCACCTTCGCCGAAAAACCGAAACGGGCGAGCGAATCGAGGGTGGGAACCGCCAAAGGCAAAGGATCCGCCGCGTCGCAACCGGGCACGGCGGGAATCAGGGTGGGCGTAACATACCCATCGTCCAGGCCCAAATCGAAGTTTCGCTCCCACACTTTGGTCGAAAACCAACCACGCGTGTACCACGTCCCGTCCATCGTCCTGGTAGCCGGTTTCCCCACCCTGGCCGGGAGCCCTCCCAGCTCTTGAAGTCTCTGATCCAAAACAGCGGTCAAGACTTCGCTGAAGACGCCGCTCTCGCCCTCAAGGGCGGCCCCCGCAACATGCACGCCAAGCAGATTGGAGTAGGTGTCCTCCCAGGAGAACGCCGACGGGAATTCCGACTTGTGCGGCCTAGGCTGGTAGCCGAACCACGTCAGAAACTCATGCCACGTCAGCGAAGTGAAAGCAACGTACTGGGCGAGCTCGCGGGAGACGTCGCGGGCGATCCGCTCTCGCTCGACGTCGCCCAGGCGATCCCATTCCGGAGGCGGCGTCAGCGTGACGAAATACAGGGAAGGCTCGATCAACCTGCATTGAAAGCGAGTCTCCCCTTTCCTGAGATGTTCGAGCGTCAACGCGGCCAGATATCCCGTACAGTCGGCGGCTTTGCGAACATGAGCGATGTCGATGTGCCCCCCCCGGCACGTGTAGACGATCCCGTTGCGCTCGGCCCAATTGAACCGATAGCTGTGAGGCCCAAGCGACGTCGGATCCAGGAACGGCACACCACGAGTCGCTGTGGCGTAGGTGCCCGGGCGGATTCGCGGAGGCATGTCGGAATCAAGCCCCTCATAGCGCCACAACCCGAGCCGGCCATGGCTCCCATACGGAGACGCGCCCTGACGTACGACCGCGCCGGCGACGAAGGCAGCCGAACGACATCCGGCCGCGACGATCAGACAGCTCACTAGAAGCAATACCCAACTGCGATATCGATAATTCATTCACAACCCATTCAAGACTGGACTGGCTCTTGGATCCCTGCATCCTACCGCACGGGCGAGTGCGAGGCAACCTCGTTGCTCGACGTTTCCAGCCGGCGGAATCCTTCCCCAACCCCATCAAAAGTTGTGTACAACCCGGTGAGGAGCAACGTATAATAACCGCATGAAACTACCGAAATTAGAGAAACCGAATCGATATGAAGGGCTGTACGTGTTCGACTTCGGCGACCACGCCGGGGTGGGTTACACCGCGGAAGAAGTGGCCGAACTGTTGGATAGCGAACGCTACCGTGAAGGAAAAGCTTATAAGATCCATCGAGCCTATCCCGACGGCCGGATCGAGCTGAAGGGCGTGCCCGCAGACAGGTTCCAGCTTGAAGCCGCCATGTTCTTCTATGCGCAGGACGAGGCCACGGCACGGGCCGATTTCAAACGTCTCGTAAATCTCGCCGTTCCCGCGCTTCCGCCGTGTCGGGCCAAGGTGCATGTGGCGAAATACGACGACGACCGCTGCGTCGTGGCTCTGATCTACCCGGCCGAGCATGACGACGAGATCAGTTCGTGGCTGCTGCAGATCGGCTACCGAACCTCCGGACCTGCGGAGGGCGGCGTCGGAGCCGTCGAGCGATATTACCGCGACAACCCGGAGATTCTCGACCAGCACCAGCTCTTCGGAACAAGCGAGGAGATCAGCCGGACGGGCGAGGAACTTCTCCGGTCTGTGGCCGTCGCGGTGCAAAGGTAACCCATGCGATTTTCCCTCACGCCAAGGAGATTTCCGGGACCCTCACCCAGATCCAAAGACGCCAAGGCTCTATGGCTGGGTCTGTTGAGCGCCGGTTTGGGACGTCTTTTCGCCAGGCGGCTCCCGTGTCTTGGCAGCAGCGATCTCAAGAGGCATGATTATCGATGGAGCACGCAACGAATGGGGGTGCGGTTCACCGAACGGATTCGCAATTCGTTCCGGTTCCTCTGGATTCGAAAGGCGTGAGTGAAGAGATGTCGCGTCTCACGCGACCGAAGCTCTGTTATTTGGGCAATTCGCTGAGATTCCAGTATTCATAGAGAGTGCACATGGTCTCGGAGAACTCCAGATAGTCCGGCGACTTGACCATATACCCGGCAGCTCCCAGCCCGAAGCTCTCATTGACCATCCGGTTGTCGCCGGACGGCCCGAGCACAACCACCGGGAGACTTCTGAGTTGGTCGTCCTGCTTGATCGTCCTGAGCGTCGCCAGACTGTTGTCGCCCGTATCGTCGACACTCAGAAGCACCACGCACGGCCGGTGTTCCGTCTGTTCTCTGAGGTAGGGGATCGCCTCCGGTATGGCAGCCGAAACGACGCGATCGCCGATTCCCAGGCCGTCCAGCGCTCGCCTGGCGACTTGCTCGCCCGCTTCGGGATCTTCCACAAGCAAAATGGGTCTCTTCGGTTGCATGATGTACCACCCGATCTCCAATGGTTCGTGAACGACTTTTCTATCAGAACAGCCAGCCCCAGCCGGTCCCACCACCGTAAACCCTTACGCAAGGGACGGTACAAGTACAAAAACGGGAACGACGCTGCTGCCCAGGACCGCGAGACAGAATCCTGCCTGCATTCTCGTCGTCCGGACAACAGCATCATTCCACAGGGGTCGAAAGAGCCCGTTTCTTCGAGTCTTCCATGCTGCGGAGAACCGTACCCACTGCCCCCGCGAAGATCCCGGCACATTCGGCCCCGTCCATTCACCTTGGCAAAGAACTCCGTGTCGCACCGGGCCAAACAGCCGTCGGCTGCCTAATCCCCGGCGCTCACTACTCTAATAGTCGAGTGAGATCGCTCTCGGGTGAATGGGGACTCTCCTTGCAGAAAGCGATGAACCCTCAGAAAAGAAATTGCTCCGCCTATCCGATTACCTGCACCAACTAGTGTTTTCCTAGGTACACCGCACCTTAGCGATAGGGGTTCGGCGGGATCAGCTCTCAGCCCGCTGCGTGAGTCGCACCAGCTCCACAACGCTACTGACGCCGACCTTTTCCAGAATGTTGGCCCGATGGAAATCGACCGTTTTCTGGCTGATGCCCAGATCGAACGCAATGGTCTTGTTGCTCTTGCCGGCGACAAGGCGGTCCATCACCTCTCTCTCACGCTGGGTGAGAAGCTCGATTCGCGACTGCACATCCTGACGTTCTCTGTGTTGGCGACGGGTCCTCAGGTCCATGTCGATGGCTTTCTGGATGCTGTCCAGCAGAACCTGGTCTCGGAACGGTTTCTCGATGAAATCCATGGCCCCCGTCTTCATCGCCTCGACCGCCATCGGCACGTCGGCATGCCCTGTAATGATGATCGTGGGGATCCGAACCGCCGTCTCGACCAATCGCGACTGCAGTTCCAGGCCGCTCATCCCGGACATCCGCACGTCCAACACCAGGCACCCCGGATGTGAGGAATCGTACTGCTCCAGGAACTGCTTGGCGCTGGTGAACGTTCGCACTTCCAGGCCGATGTCGCCGATCAACAGGCGAAGGGAAGCGCAGACCGCCTCGTCATCGTCCACGACGAACACGACCGGGTTATCTTTCTCCATGAGTGGCTCCTTCAACGGGTAATGTGAATCGAAATATGGCACCGGACCGGCCGTCCGATTCGACCCAAAGCCGGCCGCCGTGAGCCTCGATAATCCGCGTGCTCAACGACAGGCCAATCCCAAGTCCCTGAGTTTTGGTTGTGAAAAACGAATCGAAGATCTTCTCCGACAATTCCGGCGAGATTCCGCGGCCGGTGTCCGCCACGGACATCTCGACTTCCTCCGGATTCGACAAGCGGCTGGAAATCGTCAGGTTCCGATGGGCCGTCTGTCCATCGCTCATCGCCTCGATGGCGTTTTTCATGAGGTTGAGAACGACCTGCTCGATCTCGACACTGTCTCCGTTGACCCGGGGCAGTCCCGTCTCCAGTCGCGAAATGATCGCCACGTTGTGTTTGAGGGCCTCGTCGCGGAGCATTTGGACGGCCTCCGCCAGAATGCCTTCCAGGTCGAGTCGGGTCCGCTGCGGGTCGCGCTTGGCCACGAGGCTCCGGATCCGTTTGATGATGTCGGCCGCACGCTGGGCTTGAATCGCGATCCGCTCGATCGAGTCCCGTACGGTCTCCATCGAGTAATCCTTCTTTCGAGTCAGCCGCAAACACCCGTTGGAATAGTTGATGATGGCGCACAGCGGTTGATTCAACTCATGGGCAAGTCCCGAGGCCATTTCGCCCAGGGTATTGGCGTGCCAGGCCCGGGTCAACTCGGCCAAGTGCTCCTGCGCCTGCGACTCGGCATTCTTGCGATCCGTGATGTCCCGGACGACCGCCAGCACGCGACGCTGGCCTCCGAGGATGGCCGTTTGGAGATTCACCTCCCCCCAGAAGGACTCGCCGCTCCTCTTGCGCGAATGCCATTCGAACAGCTGAGGTCCCTCCTCGACGGTCTTGCGAATCCACGCCAGCGCTTCCCGGCCGGAGAACGGCGGCTCGCCCGTGCTGATGTCCTCGATGCGGAGACGCAGGGCTTCCTCGTAACTACATCCGTAGGTTTTCAGCATCGTCCGGTTCACGTCCACGATGGCCCCGGTCGTCACCTCGTGGACAAAGACGGGATCGTTGGCGGCGTTGAAAATCTCCCGGTAATTCCGCTCCGATTCCCGCAATGCCGCCTCGGCGAGTTTGCGCTCCGTAATGTCCATGATGAATCCCTCCAGCAAGGGGGATTCCTCATGGGGAGACGGCACGGCTCTTCCCCGCTCGAACACCCATCGTTCCGTCCGATCCTTCGTACGGATGCGATACTCCATATCGAAGGATGCGTCTCGACGCACCGCATCCTGAACGACCTCCCACACTCTTTGCTGATCGTCGGGATGAATCAGGCTGCCGTAGAGGACGGCGTCGTCGCCGGTGATCTCATCCGGCGCATAGCCCGTGAGAACCAGGGATCCTTCGCTGACGAATTCGAAGGGCCACCCCGGCGCCTTGACGCAACGATAGGCGATGCCGGGCAGATTCGCCATCAGGGTCCGCAACGTGCGTTCGCTCTCCTGCAAGGCCTGTTCCGCCTTCTTTCGCTCCGTGATGTCCAGCGTAGCGAACGTGATTCCTTTGGAAACGTCGGCCAAGTCCAACGGCGTGCCACTGAGCAACACGTTGATGACGCGTCCGTCTTTGCGCAACCACCGGGTCTCCATCGTGTTGGCGCCGTGTTCCAGGATTTGTCGATAGCCGCGGCCGATCGCGTCATACTCCTCCTGTGTGGGATAGAACCTCCGCATGTGCGCGTTGATCAAGTCCTCTCGGGTGTATCCGAGCATCTCGCAGAGCTTGTCGTTGACCTCCATCAGAACGCGATCGGACACCAGCCCGATGCCGGTGGGCACCGCTCGGACGATGCTTCGAAGCCGGGTCTCGCTGGTCCGCAAAGCCTCTTCCGCCCGGCGATGCAACAGGGCGTTGGCGAAAACCTGTCCCACCAGACGCAACCGTTGAACCAACTCGTCGGACCAGCAGCAAGACGTCCGCATGCACGAGAACGACACGCTGCCCAGCATCGAGCCGGCGGCCTTCAACGGCAGCGTAATGACGGACTTGATGCCCTCTCGTTCATAGTATTCTCTCTCGTCTTGACCAACAGAAGGGATCTCATCGACTCGGGCGCAGGCAACCACGCCGTCCTCGCTCAGTCGGGTCAGAGACCAGGTGAAATCCACTTCGGTCAAAGATTGGGAAGCGTGTTTCACGCCGGGCGCCGCCCAGGAATGCGTGACGACCCTCGTGGAGCTGAAGAATTGAACGATCGTGCCGCGGTCGACCCCGAGAAACTCGCCGATCCGGGCCAGCCACCGCTCAATCTCGCCGTCGATTTGGCCGGCGGGCAGATTGATAAACGTGGCCGACAACTCAGACAACAGGGTCTCGAAGGCCAAACGCTCCCGCAGCACGTCTTGGGCTCGCCCGCGTTCCAAGGCGTTGGCCACAATCTCGGCCGCGATCTTCAGCAGCGGCACGGCATCCTCCGGCCAGACGCGTTCCTCCCGCACGGTGGACAGTCCGAGCACGCCCAGAAGCTCCCCCCCGATCGCGATCGGCACACAGAGAAGGGACTTCACGGAAATAGATTCCAGGAACTCCCTGACCGCGGCCTCGATTTCCCGAGACTGCCGCACAGAGGGAATGTGGAGCACCCCCGCAACTCGGAGCGACGCAAGACCCAGGAGGACGCCCTTGGCTTCCATATCCTCGATCTGCCCCTCCACGCGGTCGATCCCCTCGGCGTCCCATTCACAAACTTTGCCGCTCCTCGTGCCGCTGTCCTGGAACAGGTGAGCATAGCAGCGATCCGCCTGGAAAAAGCTTCCGATGCCGGACAGTGCCCGTTCGACCCCTTCTTGGATCTGATTCGTCGGCAGATTGGCCAGGTCGGTGGAGATGCTCGCGATAAGCCCTTCGAACTGCAACCGCCGGCGTAATTCCTCTTCCACCTGTTTGCGTTGGGTGATGTCGATGGCCAGTTCGACCACGCCCAGCAACCGGGCGGCGTCGTCCCGCACCGGCTCGCCGCGAACCAGCCAGGTGCCGCCGTTGTACCCGACGATTTCGGTCTCCTGCGAACACCCGGTTCGCAGGGCCAGGTCCACCGGGCACCCCTTGCAGGGCATCGCCGCCCCTTCCCATAGTTCGTAACAGCGACGCCCGACAATCTTCTCGACCGTCATCTTCAAGGCGTCCAGGGCGATTTGATTGGCCCAGCGAATCCGATGGGAAACATCATGGTACATCACGATCTGGCCCATCGCGTTGAGAATGATGGCCTTTTCCCGCTCCGCCCGCTGCAGGGCGTCCTGGACCCTCAGGCGGCTGATGGCGCTGCCGATCTGAGCGGCGAGGGTCTCCAACACAACGCGAGACCACGGGGAAACCTCGCTGATCGAATGGGATGCGACATTCAGGCAGGCGACCACACGGCCTTCGTGCGGAATGGGGATCACTCCAAAAACAAGTAGTTTCTCGGCCTTTTGAGCCGGCCCAATCGGCGCCCCGATTCAATCCTGCGTGCCATAGGCGGGCTCTCCCGCCAGAATCAACTGCGTGTTTCGGGAGTTCGACGGATACGTAGAGGTCTCGGCGACGAACTCCGCGGACAATCCAAGATGAACCGCCAGATTCAAGCTGCCGGTATGCTCATCCAGCATGTAGATTCCGCCGCTGTCCATGTGCGAGGTCTTGATCGCGGCTTCCAGACAGTATTGGAGTCCTTCCTTCAAGTTTGACAGGCTGCT
>CALMMH010000779.1 GCA_937868145.1 uncultured Phycisphaerales bacterium | reverse complement strand
GATAAGAAGCGGATACGTGTTACCCGCCTGCCATTGACGCATAAGCCGTAAACTGCAATTTCGTGTGGTTCGCATATTTCGCGGTTCCAGTTCTTTGGGTTGCGGCGGGAGGTGGGTTGACCTCTCTGTGTCCTCGACGCCTCGGTGCTTCCATCCCTGTCTGCCACAAGAATCCAGGCTCTAACCCTCTCTAATTCCACTTGGACACCTAGTCATACGAAATACATACTGAAACGGTCTGGTATCGAGTGAGAATCCTCTGAATCGAGATAGGAATAGCAAAATTCGTGCAACATCTTAAAACCCTAAAACGGGTGTCACCGCAGATTTTTTTATTCCTTTTCCCCCTGAGACTTACGCAAAGTTAGGCAAATGTCAAACACGATTTTTTCGACAGATTCATGCAACTTCGGGCAAGGATAGAGAGACGCGCGATGTGTTTCGCGGGTCTATCATCTCCGAATTGGAGATAGGAAATGTATCGGAAAGTGTGAAGTTTCAAGTGTGAAGTTTGAAGTCGGAGAAGGCGGCGACGCCGTTCCGCGTCTTTGGAACGCTTCCACGCTTCTACGCTTCGACGCTTCGACGCGGCGCCCCGCCGCTCTTGCGGGTCACGAGTCACCCTCTTCCCGAGCGACGAGATACGAGCGACGATGCCTATGACTGATGAACGCTGCCAACGCTGTTGTGCGAACTGCCGGTTTGCCATGCCTGTCGAGCATCAGGGCGAGCCGCTGCTGGTCTGCCCCTATCGGCAGGAGTGCCGCGGGCGGCTGGCCGTGGTCGAGCCCCAGGAGGCGTGCCCGGCATTTCGGGAACGGGTCCGGCCGAAGGAGGGGTCGGGGCAGGAGTCGTGCGCCATTCCGCTGGTCAACATGGACGGCCTGTGTGCGCTGGTCGATGCGGCGGATTACGAGTGGCTCAGCCGGTATACCTGGCGGGCGATGTCCAGTGGTGGCGGGACGTTCTACGCACGCACGCGCTGCAATGGCAAGTGGTGCTTCATGCACCGGATGATCATGAACCCGCCTGCGGGCATGGTGGTGGACCACAAGAACCGCTACGGCCTGGACAACCATCGGATCAATCTGCGCCATGCCACGCGGGGACAGAACAACATCAATCGCGCGTGCGACGCCAGTGTTTCGGGGTTCCGCGGTGTCTATCCGTGCGGAGACAAATGGGGAGCGAAGATCGGCCATCAGCGCAGGACGCTTCATATCGGGGTGTTCGACGACCCAGCCGAGGCGGCGCGGGCCTACGACCGCAAGGCGATCGAGCTGCACGGGGAATTCGCCTGTCTGAACTTCCCCGAGGAGGTCGAGAGGCGGATCGTTTGCCTGAGCGGCATAGCGAGAGTGTGCCCGGCGGCCGTGGCCCGCGTACGCCGGATGCTGCATAGGTCGTCTCTGGGACCGTTGGCGCCCTCCGCTTGCGCGGGGGCGATGCCATTCCTGCATGGGGCGTGTCCCTGCCGCGTGGAGGAAGAGGCCGCAGCGCCGGTCTTTCTCCGGGCGGGCGAGAAACATTCCGGACTTCTTTCGGGCCTGGCGGCGGCGCAGTTGCTCCAGGTGGGTCGTCCGGTGTTCGCGAGGCACTGCTTCTCCCTGGGACCATCGGCAAGGGAGCCATGGGGCTCCCCAACGCGGAATTATGCGTTGGGGCCCCCTTCCCGCTGCCACCCGGAAAGAGTCGGCGGGCCGGCGCCATGCATTGCGGTTGCATTGCGGTGGGTTCCGCTGTGGGCGCGGGGACCACCCTCGCGGGCATGGGGAAATACGCAGAAACCGGATGAGCCGGAATCGTCTCCGGGAACGACGCCGCGTGGCTGACGATGCGATCGCGGCAAATGCGCTCAGTGCAACTACGCTCGTGATCTCTTGGGCCGTTGCTATTTCAATTCCACGGACCAGTAGGCATGGTCGAGGAATTGCTTCCACGAGCGGTATCGCTGATGTCCCAGGTGAATATGGAGCATGGGGCTGTGCTTGGGCTTGACGGGCTTCTGGATCAGGAGCATGCCGGCCTGTTTCGGAGTCCGGCCGCCCTTCTTGACGTTGCAGTTCAGGCAGGCGCAGACGATGTTCTCCCAGGTCGCCTTGCCGCCCAGGCTGCGAGGGATCACGTGGTCCAGAGACAGTTCCGGCATGGGAAACCGTTTGCCACAGTACTGGCAGTGGTTCCTGTCCCGGGCGAAGATGTTGCGACGATTGAACTTCACATCCGAACGGGGCAGACGATCATAAAAGAGCAAGCGGATGATTCTCGGCGCGGCGACGAATAGATTCACGGTGGAGATCCAGTCGTGGGCATCGGGTTCAAATTGGTGACGGGACTGGCTGACCTCGACCCAGCTCTTGAAGTCGTAGTTGATATAGGTGTCTTCCTCAACGGAAATCACCTCGGCCAGATTGCGACACAGCAGTGAGAATGCCCGTCGAACACCGACAATACGAATGGCCATGTAGTGCTTGTTGAGCACCAGCACGCTGCAATCGAGCCCTGATTGGTACTCACCGTTGATCATAAACTTCTCTTGCCAGCGTAAGATTATACGCCACAAGAGCGACGGCCGCAAGAGCAAAAACGGACGTTCCGCGTTCTTACCTGCGTCCTCCACACACGGAGTTCATCTCCGTGCCGGACTTTTGCAGGATGGCCAGCCAGTGGATAGAAGTGGATAGAAACAAACTTTCCGCAGAGGATCTCAATCAGACGACGCTTTTATGCAGCCCCCCTCCTGAGCCGCCCCCGGTCACGGTGAAGGTTGTTTTTCCGAAGGGGTCTTCGGCACGACATTGGTGGCGCGCAACCCCTTCTCCCCCTCGGCGATATCGAACAGGACCGTATCGCCCTCGCCCAGTGTTTTGAACCCATCCCCGGCAATGCTGGAATAGTGCACGAACACGTCCCGGCCATCGTCAGTTCCGATGAAGCCGTACCCTTTGCGGGGATTGAACCATTTGACTTTTCCTTCCAGCATCTGAGGCTCCTTTTGGATGACTCCCGGTAAAACCCATCGCTCCCGCGGACGGTTTGCCGCCGCGAGAACGATTTCGGCCTTCACAAGCCCGGCTTGGCCTGTGCTGACGCTCGGTCGGAAGTAATCAGGTGCTCCCTCATGAGCCGGCCCATCTTGAATTTGACAGTCCGCTTGGTGGGAACGTCCACGCGCTGGAGCGTCTTGGGATTCTGCGCCGTCCTCGACGCCCGGGTTCGGGTCTCAAACACGCCAAAATCCCTGAACTCCAAACGATTATCCAAACACAACTCATGAACGATTTCATCCAAAAAAGCTTGGACGATTCGCTTCACAGCGACGCGCTTGGCCTGCGTGCGTTCTGCGATGCGATCGATCAGTTCTTTCTTTGTGACTGTCGCCATAGGTTTACCTCACTTGACGAAAAGGGCCGTCCCACACCGACACCCTTCTCTGCGGTTGGCTCGCGGTGCAAGCCGCATCAGCCGGACGTTATGCCACCGGAACAGTAAGGATGAACTTCTGCAAACCACTATACTGTAAAGACTTCTATGCATCAAGTACTTTCGGCCAAAAAATTTCCACGGTTGACCCCTGCGCCCTGTCTGGGCATAATAGGCCTCCTATATGCGCCGGACGGGAGGTTCTGCCGCAGGCAAGGATCTGCGTACGCCCGTCGCCGCCCAGGAATCGGTAAGCAGTCATCTGCGGACAGGACAGGAGTGAATGGCTGACAACAGAATCGACAAGCCCGAGAGAAAGAGACCCATCCCCCCCAAGAAGAAGGATCGCGCCGCGGAGATCGCCAACACCTTCGAATGGCTGATCACCGCCTTCATTCTGGCGTTCGTATTCCGCGCGTTCGTGATGGAGGCCTTCCGGATTCCCACCGGCAGCATGGCCGAGACGCTCAAAGGGGCCCACTTCCGCCTCCGC
>CALMMH010000778.1 GCA_937868145.1 uncultured Phycisphaerales bacterium | reverse complement strand
GTGCAGAACTCGCAGTGCATCGGACACCCGCGAATTCTCTCGACCGGGTAAACGCGGATCTGCGCATAGCGGACCAGGGAGAAGTCCGGGAAGGGGAACTTGTCGAAGTCCGTCAGGGACTCGCGTTCCGGCGTGCGGACAACCCGACCGGCCTGGAGAAAGGCGATTCCGCGGATGTGGCCGGCAGCCGATGTCACGGACGTCCATGAGGGGCTGTGTCGGTCCGTGTCGGTTCGCGTCGCGTCGTTCTCGATCGCCCGCAGGAGTTCTTCAATCGTTTCCTCGCCCTCGCCCAGAACGACGTAGTCGATGCCTGAAGACAAAGCCTCCTCGATGTTGCTGCCTGCGAAGTGCTGCCCCCCGGCGATCGTCGTCACGCCCATTCTTTTGTACTGTTTGGCCAGCTCGTACAGGCGGGGAATCGTGCTGGTGAGCCCGCCGTAGAAGCCGACGACGTCCGCGGGACGCTGACGCTGGATGAGCTCGTGGTCGGCTCCGCCGGAATCGGCTCGCGGCCCGTATCGGCCCAGATTGTTCTCGTCGATGACCTCGGCATCCCATCCGGCCATCTCGTTGACCGCCGTGGCGACGCGGACCGGCCCCAACGCCGTGGTCCGACAGGCAATCCGAGAGTAGATGTTGAAGGTTGGAAACGCCGGAACGATGATTCGCAGTCTTCGCCTCTTGTGCGTTGAATCAGCCATAAGACAAATCTACCCTCGCAAATCATGCCAGTACGCCGTTCCCATCCTATACTGCCACAGTTCGGGTCCAGTTTCAACGATGGATACGGTTTTTCCTATTCGTCGCACAAAAAGCGAGATTTTACCGGCGAACCAAGCGAGGTCTTTTGGCGGCTCTTCGAACCCTCGCCACCTTCCGTTGCGCTCGCGAATGCTCCTCGGAACGCGACAAAGTAGCCGTGAAGTGATCGCAGGTGAAACCCTCATAGTTCTCGATCGCGAGCCTGCAACCGATGAATTGCTCGATTCGACGGAGCTGATCGCGTTCGTCCGGCGCCACAAAGGTGATGGCGTCGCCTGCGATGTTGGCTCGTCCGGTGCGGCCGATGCGATGAACGTAGTCTTGGGCGAACAGGGGTACGTCAAAATTGATGACGTGCGAAATCCCGTGAACGTCGATGCCGCGGGCGACGATGTCGGTGGCCACCAGGACTTGGCATTTGCCCCGCTTGAAGTTGTCCAGGGCGTGCTGGCGTTGGGACTGGCTTCGATTGGAATGGATCGCCTCGGCGTCGATGCCGGCCTGCTCGAGCGAGTGAGCGATCTTGTCGGCCCCGTGCTTGGTCCGCGAGAAGATCAGCACGCTGGGCATCTGGCGATTCTGGAGCATGTGCATGAGCATGTCCATCTTCTGTTGCCTCAAGACCGCGTGCACGTGTTGCGTGATGGTGTCGATCGGGTTGTGTTGCTGTCCGACCTGGATCATCATCGGATCTTTCTGGATGCCCGCGGCGAGTTGCCGCACTTCCGGCGGCATCGTCGCGGAGAACAGCATCGTTTGACGCTGCGCCGGCAGGGTCGCGATGATCTTTCGCACGTCGTTGATGAACCCCATGTCGAACATGCGGTCGGCCTCATCGAGGACAAAGGCCTCGACCGACCGGATATCCACGGTGTTTCGACGCATGTGGTCCATGAGCCGACCCGGGGTCGCCACGACGATGTCCACGCCGCGGCGCAGGGCGTTCAGTTGCTTGCGGATGTCCACGCCGCCGTAGATGGCCAACGTTCGCACATCGAGATACCGGCCGTAGTCGTGGATCGATTGTTCGATCTGCACGGCCAGTTCCCGCGTCGGCGTGAGGATCAGAGATCTGACGATTCGCTTCTTGGCGGGCCGTTCGCCGAAGAGCCGGCTCAGGATGGGCAGTACAAACGCCGCCGTCTTGCCTGTGCCGGTCTGGGCGCAGCCGATGAGATCTCGGCCTTCGAGGGCCGCCGGGATTGCCTGAGATTGAATTGCCGTGGGGGTTGTGTAGCCGCTGGCCAATACGCCGCGCAGCAGGGGGTCGGATAGACCCAGGGTAGTGAAGGGCATTACATCATCCTAACAAAACATCAAATAACCACATCTGAACACAATAACCGATTGCAGAGCGTGCTGAGAGGCGGCTTTCGATGAAAAAGCGAGGGATCGCGAAATGCCATTCCTGCCGAAAACTACATCCCATAGGGACAAAAAACACCATGCTCCAACGACTAGAATACGACCAGTATACCATCGTTGTTCCGAAAAGCCAGGAATTCCGTGAAATGAGCAGCCTGTCTGACAGATACCTGGGGACACACGTCGCTCGGTTCATCAGAGATATCGGCAAAAAGAGGGGCAATATGTAGGAAAAACAGAAAGAAACCGCGAAATTGCTCCGTGGTCCACCGGAGGACAATTTCGCAGCCTTTCTTTCGATGACGGGTTCCGCAACAGCAAAACCATTGCATTTACAGCCCAAGATGGCTATAATGGCGTTCCTCAGTGTTATCCCGAGACTGGGATGATCGTCTGATGAAGCCTTGACGTGAAGTTGTCCGCCGAAGACAACCTCGCCGGCCTCAAGACCCGTCTCTCGAATCATTTCGCCGCTGTTACCGGGACAGAAAACCAAGGAATGGAAGCGTCGAGCCTCCAAAGCCCCCTCGAGGGGAAAGGAAGGACCAATGTCTGTCGAACTGTACGCGGAAGAAATTGTCGTCGTGGCGGTGGCGGAAGGCCCATCGGAGTTCAAGATCTGGCTTCGCACGGAGGACCCGGACAATCTGGTGGGCGACCTGCGATGGCTCTGCGAGGAATACCTCGACTATCACGTGATTGTGGATATGGCCCGGTTGGAGAGTTTGGGTTCTTCCACCTACAAAGGTCTTTTGGACCTCCGGACTCTTACGACCGAGTGCGATTTTCGCCTCGTTCTGTGCGGCTTGTCCCCGCACCTGAAATGGCAGATGGAATGCGTTCATCTGACGAACGAATTCGATACGTTCGAAACGAGGGAAGACGCGATCACAGAGCTTTCTGCGGCGTGCCCGGAGATGTAGCGAGCCCGTCGCATATCGCCTTTGTTTTTTTTTTTTTTG
>CALMMH010000777.1 GCA_937868145.1 uncultured Phycisphaerales bacterium | reverse complement strand
TATCAGAGCATCAAGGATTTTGTGATCACGACCGGTTTCGAAGAGGGGCCGAATGTGCTTGAGTTCAAGACATGGAACATGGTGACCGGCGCGGGGCAACTCAACCCGAACGGTCTCCTGGTCTCCGGTCTGGTTCTGACCCAGACGACGATCCCGGCTCCTGGCGCCATTGTGCTGGTCAGCCTGGGCACCTGCGTGATCGGGTTCATCCGCCGCAAGGGCATTCTGTAACAGAAGAAGTCGATTATCGTCAAAATGATTGGTTCAGGGGTCGAGGGAACGCTCGACCCCTGTTCTTTGTTTTCCGGGGTTCGTGTCATTCCGTGTTCTTCGAGGGGGAGCCTCAGCCATGCCTGGGGCGTACTGTCTCTGGGCGGTTGGGTCGCCGTGTGTGGGTTGTCCGTGATTTTCTTTCCGTCGTTCGATTTGTTCCGGCGGCAAACGTCGCGCACGTGCATCTACCGAATCGAGTGCTTTCACCTCTGGCAGGACCGTTCGGCCGCAGAGGTCTAAGTTGTTACCGGACGCAGGCGTGTGAGGCCTTTCTCGCTGGCATTTCTCTGTTTGATCCGTGATGAACGACTTGAGCCGTGCTCTCGGATTGCCGATAGGATGGGGGACTTGACACGCGAGACAGGTGCGAGAACGGCAGGGTGCGGGAATGCGACATCGATGTTCCCGCTGCCTCACGCAGAGACTGTGAGGAGAGCGAATGAGTGTTCTACGGAAGCGACTCATTGATCTGGCGATTCTGAACGGCGAGCCGGCGTTGCCCGTGAAGCTTCATGTCGGAAGCCCTAATATCGGGGATCGCAGTCGTCTGATGGCGAGGATCCAGGATGCTCTGGATCGCCGGTGGCTGTCGAACGGGGGGGTGCATGTTCGCGAATTCGAACGGCGGGTCGCCCAGGTGGCGGGAGTCCGCCACTGCATTGCGATGTGCAACGGCACCGTGGCCCTGGAGATCGCGGTCCGCGCCAGGGGGCTCACCGGGGAGGTGATTCTTCCTTCGTTTACGTTTGTGGCTACGGCCCATGCTCTTCGTTCCCAAGGGATTACGCCGGTGTTCTGCGATATCGATCCCCGAACGCACAACCTTGATCCGACCCGGGTTGAGTCATTGATTACCTCTCGTACGACCGGCATTCTCGGCGTGCACGTGTGGGGGCGGTCCTGTGACGTCGAGGCTCTCGATGAGATTGCCCGCAAGCACCGGCTGGGATTGCTGTTCGATGCGGCGCATGCCTTCGGCTGTTCCCACAAGGGGCGGCGAATCGGCTCCTGGGGAGACGCCGAAGTATACAGTTTCCATGCCACGAAGTTCGTCAACGCCTGCGAAGGCGGCGCCGTCGTGACGAACGATTCGGATCTGGCGGCTCGCGCGGAGCTGATGCGAAATTTCGGCTTTGCCGGGTACGATCGCGTCGTTTGTCTGGGCACCAACGGCAAGATGAGCGAGCTCTCCGCAGCCATGGGGCTGACCTCGCTCGACAGCATGGACGAGTTCATCGAGACGAACCGCCGCAATTACCAGCAGTACCGGCGGGAATTGGCCGATGTGCCCGGGCTGGAGATCGTGGCATACGACGAGGCGGATCGAAACAACTATCAGTATGTGGTCGTGGTGGTCAACGACAGTCTCCTGGAGTTGTCGCGCGACGACCTGGTGCGCGTCCTGCACGAAGAGAACGTGATCGCCCGAAGGTATTTCTATCCGGGCTGCCACCACATGGAGCCGTACCGATCCGAGTCTCCCTATGTGCACATGTGTCTGCCGCACACGGAAATCCTCGCCCGGCGAGTGATGTGCCTGCCCACCGGCACGACTGTCACGGCGGAGGCGATCTCGACCGTCTGTCGCATCCTTCGCCTGGCCGTGACGCACCAGCGGGAACTCCGTCGTTTCCTGGATGAATACAGGGACGACTTGGCGTCGGTGGGATGAGCGAGGGCGATCGTGCTCTCGATTGCCCCGGAGGATCGTCGACCGTGAAAGTCAGCGCAATGATCGTCACCTACAACCACGAGCGCTTCATCGCGGAGGCGATCGAGGGATTTCTGATGCAGAGGGCGAGTTTTCCCTGCGAGCTGGTGATCGTCGACGATTGCTCTACGGATGGGACACGGGATGTCGTCCGGCGGTATTGGGAGAAATGCCGCGATCGCATTCGCGTGATCCTGAATCGCCACAACATCGGCGCCCGAGCCTCCATCGTGAGAGCCTACACCGCCTGCCGAGGGGACTACGTGGCGACCGTGGATGGAGACGACTACTGGGTCAGTCCGGACAAACTGCAACGCCAGGCGGATTTCCTCGACGCCCATCCGGATTGTGCGATGTGTTTTCACAGCGTCGTCGTGATGTCGGACGAGGGGGAAGAGCAACCCGTCCTGCTGCGGCCTCCACGGATCAAAGAGGTCTACACGCTGGCGGATCTCTTGGAGTGCAATCTGATTCAGGCTTGTTCGCCCATGTATCGCAAGGGTCTTTTCCGCGAGCATCCCACGTGGGTGTATCTGACGCCCGTCATGGACTGGGCCCACCACGTTCTGCACGCCCAGCACGGCGACATCGGCTACCTCGACGAGCCGATGGGAGTCTACAGGCAACACGCCGGGGGGATGTACTCCGCAAAGGACAAGCCGGCCAAGCTGCGAATCGTCGTGGACATGCTCAGACATTTTCTTTGTGTACTCCCGCGGGAGTATTGGACCGGGATCCGCCGTTCTTTGTGCCTTTCCTATTGCCATCTGGCCTGGGAATACTGCGATTGCGAGCGGCACGAGGAGGCTCGGCGATGCATGAGAGAATGTATTCATGAGATCTCACCGAGTCTCTCGTTGCCGATTCGGGAGCTGTTGGCCACCATGCTGCGGGCTTATGCCCCCGGATTGCACCGTGGGTGCAAGCGGATCGTCAAGGGGGCGAACCGCTCCCGAGCGAAGCTGACCGGGACGACCGGCACAAGCCGCAGCCGGTCCCATGGGGCTCGCAACGAAGTGGAGGAGATCGGACTGTGATCAGCGTCGCCATCTGCACGCACAACAATGCGGCAAAGCTTGCTGTGGCTCTGGAGAGTCTCAAGGGCATGGTGTGTCCGCCCGCCCTGGAGTACGAGATCCTGGTGATCGACAACAACAGCAGCGACGAAACCAAGAAGGTTGTCGAAGAATACGGGCCTGTCTGGGGTTCCCGGCTTCGGTACGTCTTCGAGCCGAATCAGGGGCTCAGCCACGCACGCAACCGCGCGATGAAGGAAGCCGTGGGAGATATCGTTTCCTACATCGACGACGACATCAAAGCGGACGCACATTGGTTGTCGGCGGTGGCGGCTGCTTTCGAGAATTATGCCGACGCGGCGGTCGTGGGGGGGCGGAGCTATCTGCTGTTTCCTTCGGCCCCGCCGGTGTGGCTCAGCGAGAAGTGTCAATTGCTTCTGTCGCGGCTGGACTACGGAGATCAGGCGATCGTCGGCACGGACCGGGACCTCTTCGGGCTGAACTTCTCCGTGAGGAAGGACTGGCTGCAGAGAGTGGGAGGATTCAACACGTCCCTGGGGCGGTGCGGGCGTTCTCTCATCTCGGGCGAGGAGTCGGATCTGCTCAAGCGGATCAGGCCCTTGGGCGGGATTGCCGTTTACGAACCCGCGGCCGTCGTGGGACACATTGTCTCGCCGGAGAGGATGAGGATTCGATGGTTCCTGAGGCGGTTCTTCTGTGCGGGCAAGGAGAACGTAACCATGGACTGGAAGAATGGGCTCGCTGTTCCTTCTGTGTCGCAGGCTGCGATCCATACGGTCCGGTGTACCGGGAGCATCTTCAAGAGCATCGTCTTGGGGGACCTGTCTGAGAAGACGTTGGTCGACAAGCTGCTGATGGCGGCGGCCGCTCTGGGCGGCCTGGACGCCCGTGTCCGTCTGGCTCTTGGAGGCCGTCGCGGAGAATGCGTCCAGAATCGGGCGGAGAGCCGGGAGCTGTCCGCGTGATGAAGTCTTCACGATCGCAGAGAGAACGTCAGGAGTCCGTGCATACGCCTCGCGTCAGCGTGATCATCCCCACGTTCAATCGCGCGACCTATGTGCCTCGCGCGATCGAGAGTGTTCTGTCGCAGCGGTATCGCGACTTCGAGATCATCGTCGTCGACGACGGTTCGAAGGACAACACCCGGGAGGTTGTGACCGCGTACGGAGCCCTGGTGCGCTACGTGTTCCAGGAGAACCAGGGGCCGGGCGCCGCCCGAAATCTGGGGATCCGGACCGCAACGGGGATATATCTGGCGTTTCTCGATTCGGACGACGTGTGGTTGCCGACCTTTCTCGATAGGACCGTGTCGGCTCTGGAGGAGCATCCCGAGGTGGACGTAGTCGCTACGGGCATCTATCTCGGTCCGGAGGATCACAAGACCCTGGGGCACATGGATGGGATCGAGACGGGCGTATGGCAGTTGTCGCCGGGGCTGTCGGGGGAACAGGTCCCTCGGGTGCTCAGCGGCTTTTGTCCCCCAGCGCTTTTGGTCAAAGCGGACGTGGTGAAGAAGTACGGCGGGTTCTATGAACACCGGTGCATGCTGGGCGAGGACGTTTACCTGTGGATTCAGGTGGTTCTGAACCACAAGGTGTACCGGATTTGCGAGCCGCTGATCTGGTATGACACGACGGTCTCCGGCCTGGGGCTCTCCAGCGGCAAGAGGCACTACCCTCTCGAACCGGTTCTCACGGACTCGGAACCGATCTGGCGGAATTGCCCCGAGTCGCACCGGGAGTTCCTGTCCACCTGGCTGGCTTCCCATGCACTCAAGACGATTCACATCCAAATCGCCACAGGCGACGATGAGAACGCCCGGTGGCTCCTGGCGCGCTACCCTCGGGTGCGCGAATGGACCTGGGATTGGCTTCGGATTCGATTCAAATTGACATTTCCCGGCGTATCCGGCGTTCTGAGGCGGGTCAAGCAAGGCCTGGCTCGGCATAGGTCGGGCGGGCGGACCCGGGCGGCTTGAACCTGTGGATTTCCCTGGATTCGACCCAGTACAGAAAGGATGGAGGTTTGGCGCAAGATTGCAGGAGACCCGATGGTTTTCAGGGCGAATCGCCGTCTCATCCTCTCGTGTCGGTGGTTATTCCAACGTTCAATCGAGCCGAAATCGTCACTCGGGCGATTAATTCGGTCCTGGAACAGACGTATCGACGCTGTGAGATCGTCGTG
>CALMMH010000776.1 GCA_937868145.1 uncultured Phycisphaerales bacterium | reverse complement strand
GGCTCATCCGGCTTTCGCATACTTCCGTGGGCTTTGGGGACGCTGTCCCCAACCCCCTGGGATTTGTCGCTTTGCCCCAGAAACAGGGCAGAGGGGAAGGCGACGTCCCACCCAGGCAACGTCGCCCATGTCCCGGGACTGTGGCGGCGCTCGGGTTGCTTGCCGGCAGAGCGGGTTCCCAAACGCCATGAATCGCGTTTGGGGTCCCGACCTATCCTCCGCCGCGGCGCATGGAGTTTGCCCGCGACCGGGGTCCGTGGAAAGAGACCCGCCACAGCAGACACTAGGTGGGAGGGCAGACGGGCCGGCGCTGTCGGTCTTCAGGGAACACGGATCGGCTCCGTTCATCATGTTTCTGGCCCAAAGCGGGAAATCCCAGGGGTCGGGGGACGGCGTCCCCGGCGGTTGGTCGTTGTCCCATCTCCAAGTACGCGAAAGCCGGATGAGCCACAGTTCTCTCGCCAAGACGCAAGGAACGCCAAGAAGACAGGACAACAGGGCTGTTCACCTTGGCGATCTTGGCGTCTTTGCGAGAGACACAATCCCTTTGGCGTCCGCCATTTCTGTTGAGTAGCTTCGAAACTCAAGCATGAAAAACAACGTTCCGAGGGATTGTAGTACGGAGAAGAGAGGGTTGATGGTTGATCGAAAGCCGCACATCCCGCCCTCCCTTTCCCCTCTTCTTCTCTGTGTCCTCTGTGCCTCTGTGGTGAATCCCTTCTCAAGGAGTCTCCGGCGTCGGGCAGAGTCGGTCGAGAGCGCAGGGCCAAATACAAGAGGTTGCGAGCCGAAGCTTGCAGCCTTGAGTTTGTGGGATTGCGATCGCGATCGGTTACAGCGAGCGGCGTCTGCGGAACCAGCCGACCAGGCCGGCGCCGAGAGCCCCGAGCACGAGGGCCGCCGGGGCGGGGATGCCCGCCGGCTCGACATAGGTGCGAAACGCCAAATCGTAGTCGCCGCTGCCGTCGTGGTACCGTTCGGCTCCGCTGTAAAAGTAATCCCACCAGAGCGTGCCGCCCGCGTAGCCTCCGTCCGGCGTGCTGTGGCTGCCACCGAAACTGGGTCCCACAATGCCGCCCCCTGTGCCGGCCACGCCGATCGTGAATTGATCGCCCACGTCGAACATCAGTCCGCCCGCCGAGACATCCACGGACAGCCAGCCCACCGGCACATCCCACAGGATTCCGGACGTATGGAAGTCGGCTGCGTCGTTCTGCCATGGGGCGCCTCGCCAAATGCCCAGGCCGAGGAAGTCGCCGGACTCGGCGACGTACAGGTCGACCCGCGACAACCGTCCTGCCATTGCGACGGTCACGCCCTGTTGCCAATAGACGCCGGTGTAATCGGCCACGAAACTCTCGCCCAGGGCCGGCGATTCCTGATCGAGCAGCGGCGCCGCAGCAGCGGTCCCGCTCCAAAGGCCCATCGCCACTACCCATGATGCAATGAGCCTGCTGGCGCTGTTTCCGTTCATCGCTTCTCTCCTTCACTCTGTACGTGCTGGCGTCTGCCATCTCGGTCCCTGTGCCAGAGGGATCAAGACCACGGTCTGAATCGAGAACAGGGATAGCGCCGGACCCACGATCCAATCCGGCCGAAATGCTTCCGCCTCGGGAATCGAGGCAAAAGACCATCCTATCGCCGCATGTGCGACGTGTCAACAACAAATCAGACCGGCTATAAGTGTCTTCGCCGTCAACCCGTTTCCATCCCCATGGAGGTACGACCATGACTACAGGTTTCATCAAACTCAATCGCTCCAACGAGACGCTGGAGCTGCTCAACGACCCGAACGCCTTCGTCCTGCTGACCGTGATCGCGCTGCGCGCCCGTCGGACGGACGAGTTCAACGTCCACAACCTCCGCTGCGGCGAGGCCCTCATCGGCGACCACAAAAAGTGCGGCCTGACTCATTGTCAGTACCGCACGGCCATGAAACGCCTTGGCCGCTGGGGCTTCGCCGCATTCAAACCGACAAGCCGTGGCACAATCGCAACGCTTCTGGATCACAGGATTTACGACATCAACGATTCCGGAGGTGACAAACCAATGACAAACGAGCGACAACCGGATGACAAACAGGCGACCACTAACAAGAATGAGAAGAAGGAAAAGAACGAGAAGAAGGAAGAGGATTCCCACGCGGACGCGTGGCGTCTTGGGGAGGTCCTGTTGGAATCGATCCTGGAGAGCAAGCCGGACTTCCGAAGGCCGAACCTGACGCAGTGGGCCAAGCAGATCCAGGCGCTGCTCGAAGCGGATGGGCGCACGCCCGAGCGAATCGAAGCGGTGATCCGCTGGTGCCGGAAGGATCCCTTCTGGTCCATCAATATCCTGAATCCCGCGTCGCTGCGAAAGCAGTTCGACCGGCTCGAGCTGGAGATGGGACGGTCCGCAGCCACGCAGAAAGAGAGTCTTCACGATCAGATCGCTCGCCTGGAGCGGGAGGGCAAACTATGAACCGTCAGGAGCGGGAGCAATTCCTCAACCGGGAACTGAGAGGCCTGTGGCCGCAGTGGGAATCGACCGACGCGGAGATCGCCGTCTGGATGTGCTACCTGTCGACGTTCGACTACGCCTTGGCCCGCCGGGCGGCGCAGGCGTGCTTCGCCGAGCAGATGGTCCATGCGCATCGTCCGCTGCTGGGGCGGTTCCTGGCCAAGGCTCAGGCCCTCTCGCGACCGGCCAGAGGCGGCCCTCGCGAGTCGAGGGACATCACGACGGACGTCTGCCTCGAATGCTTCGAACCGCCGAAGGGCAAGCCGCACCTGAAGGGCGTCCGCAAGCCGGTCTACGTCTGGCCGTCGTCGAAGCAGTCCGATCCCGACTACGTCTCGGCCTGCGCCGAATCCATGCGAGCGGCCTTCGACCGCCTCTACGGCGGCCACTGGATCGTCGTCCGCACCGGCGTCTGTGAGAAGATCCTGGCGGAGGGGTGGCAGCCTCAAGCGCAGCTTGGGGATGGCGAACCGCCCG
>CALMMH010000775.1 GCA_937868145.1 uncultured Phycisphaerales bacterium | reverse complement strand
TGATTCCGACGCTGCCGACCGCGACGTAATCGTTGCTGCCGTCGAGGTTGACGGCTTGTCCGTCGATGCCCGTGACGAAGATGGCTCCGCCGTTGACGGTGCCGTGATGGCCCTTGCCGGAGGCGTCTTTCGCATCGCCATCCAAGGCATAGCGGGCGATCAGGGCGCTGTTGTCCGGCTCCGCGGGCGTGGTGAACTCGCGAGTCTTGGGCGACAGACGAATGTCGTCGACATACAGCGTACCTGCGGCTCCGGAGCCTTCGATGCCGATCGCCAGCGAGGTCACCTTTGCCATGTTCCCGGCGACCGCGGACAGATCGATGTTCCAAGTCTGCCAACTGGTTCTGGCCACATCCGTGACGTCGCCGTCATAGACGACCTTGGTGTTGTTGATCTTGACGTACAATGTTCCGGTGTTGCCGGAGACGCCTGCGAAGTAAACCGAGAGGGTCTTGACATCGCGGGCGGTCCAGTCCTGGGCCGACTCGAACGTCCGCTTGGCCTCCGAGAACGCGAAGGTCGTGTTGGTGTAGATCAGAGGCATGGACTGGCTTCCGCCGTGGACGATGGTCGTCTCGGCGAACGGGGAGGCATCGTATCCAACCTGCGAGCCGCTGGCCCCGTCGGTGACGCCGTCCACCCAGGTGTCGTAGATCCGGGCGTCATCGTCGTTGTAGCTCTCGAAATCCTCGACGACCGCGAATTCCTCGGTCGTGAAGCTCCAGACGTTGCCTGCATACGTGCCCGCGTCGCCCGTCTCATCCACTTTCCAGTAGTATGTCGTGCCATAACTCAGCGAATCCGGCGAGTAGCTGTGATCGGTCACGGTGGCGCCCGCCACGGTTCCCTCGGCCACCGCGTTGCTGTCGGCGCCGATGACGACGGTGTGGGAGGTCGCCTCGCGGCCGGGCCGCCAATTCAGCTCGACCTCAACGCTCACGCCGGTCGCTCCGACCGCAGGGTTCGGCTCGAACGCCTGCACAGGGACGTAGAAGAACCGCACTTCAGACAACCCGGTCTGTGCGACCATCCCGCCCCAGTTGGCGTTGATCGTGATCTTGACGAACTTGGCCATCGCGCCGCCGAACGCGACTGTGGTGTTCGCGGTATACGTCGGCATACCGTCGGCCCTGTTGAATTCCGAAGCCCCTTCCAGCGTCGTCCAAGTCTCGCCGTCGGTGGAGCACTCGATCGTGACGCCCTTGGCGCCGAAACCGAGGAAACCTTCGATCATCTGATTGGAGTTCCAGACCCACAGCTCGTGCAGCTTGTAGACCTTGTCGAATTCGTACTGGATCCAGGCGGGCAGGCCGCCGGGGGTCATCCACATGGTTTGCGGATCGGTTCCATGCTGGTCGTCGGCGTCGAGTCCGGAGCCATCGATCGTATTCTCAGGCCCCATGTCGGGCTGGGAGGCGGAGGCCGTCGCGGCCACGGTCGTGATCGGATACGCGAACGCCTCCACGGTGAAGGACCAGACGTCGCCCTTGAAGATCGTGTTGTCGGGGGCCGCGTTGACTTCGTCGATCCGCCAGTAATAGGTCTTTCCGTATTCGAGACCGCCCGCCGGATCGTAGGTCGTGTCTGTCTGCCCCTGACTGACGAGAATCCCGGACGAATCGCTTCTGTCGGCGGCAGCGACCTCGTCGAGCGTCGTTCCCAGATACACGTCGTGCGTCTCGGCGTACATACCCGGCAACCAGGCGAGGACCGTATCCAGCAGCGTCTCGACTGCGCCGTTTTCGGGTTGCAGCAAAGCCGCGCTGACATCCGCCCCAAAGGGGGCCTCGGCGTGAGCGATGATCTCCGCGTCCGTCAGGGCACGATCGTAAACGACGGCCTCGTCCATGAACCCATCCATTCCATCCGCGCTGCTCGCGGCCCGGCCGCCGAAGCTGTCGATCGGACAATCGATCAGCGTCGTGCCGTTCCCGTAGAGCACGCCGTTGACGAACAGTTGGACCTGTGCGCCGCTCCTGCGATAGACGATGTGAAGCCACTGTTGCACCGGCAACACGAGGCTGGCTCCGCCAACGGCGGTGAACT
>CALMMH010000774.1 GCA_937868145.1 uncultured Phycisphaerales bacterium | reverse complement strand
AAGCCCTTGCCGGCCTCGCCCGCGCGGGCGGCCTCGACCGCGGCGTTCAGCGCCAGCAGGTTGGTCTGGAACGCAATCTCATCGATGACCTTGATGATCTTGGCGGTTTCATCGGAACTCTTTTGGATCTCATGGATTGCCGCATTCATCCGGCTCATCGATTCGGCGCCTGTGCCCGCGGACTTCTTCGCCTCGGCGGCCAAAGTGTTGGCCTGCTGGGCGTTGTCGGCGTTCTGCTTGGTCATGCTGGACATCTCTTCCAGGCTGGAGCTGGTCTCTTCCAGACCGGCGGCTTGCTCGGTTGCGCCTTCGGCCAGCGACTGCGAGGCCGCAGAGACTTGGCCTGAAGCGGATGAAACCTGCTCAGATCCGTCCGTCAGGCTGGCGATGATCCTGCGAATCGGACCGGTGATCGAGCGGGTGATGAAGACCGCCATCAAGATGCCAACCACGATGCCGATGGAGAGACCAATGATCATCGTGGTAGAGGCCGTGGTCAGGGAAGTGGCTGCCGTGTTCGAGGCATCCTGCGTATCCTTGATGCCCAACTCCGCCGTCTCCTTCGCGGCCTGGAGAACTCCGTCGGCCGCCGCACCTCGCGTCTTGTTGAGTTCCTCCCGGGCGAACCACTGGGTCAGGAACCGGTCCATGCAGCCGAGATAGTCCTGCCCCGCCTTGCGGCAATCCTCGATCTGCTTGAGATTTCGCTCCTGCTTCGTGATGGCTTTCAGCTCGTCGAGCTTGGCGTTGACCTGTTCGAATTTCTTCTCGGTCTCCTGGAACAGTTTGGAATCGCGATTCGCGATGGACTGCCAGGTCCCGATGCGGATGGCGCTACCCAGATCGATTATCTCGTTGCAGAGCACCATCTTGCGGACCCGTTCCCTGAGCTTGTCGGCGGTCATTGCCGTCCCAGCCGTCGCCCCGGCGGTCTGCCCGCCGAGGGCCGCGTCGATCTCCTCATCCAGCATCTTCATCTGATTCGAGAGGAACTCGGTGCAATGCTTCATGTATTGGTCGGCTGTGACGAGCGAAGCGGCTTTCTCCTTTTGCATGGCGTCTATGGCGGTGATCGTCTCTTCCAGCAGACGTTCATACTCAACCGCCTTGGCTTCCGCCTTGGCGGCGTTGTCCCGCAACGTCGCGAGATCGTACTTGCCCGCATGGTCCTTCGCCTAAGTCAGATACTTCTTCACTTCCAGGAGATGCGTTCTGCCCGTGTTGAGATAGCTCTGCTCCTCCGTAAGGGTATACCCACGGATCTGGTACATGGCCTGGAGCGCCGAGCGTTCGACGTTGTTGGCGACAACGACCTCGGGCACGTTCTGCTGAGCCAGCTTGGCGGTGGTGGATTTGACGGACAGCATGTTGAAAACCGCCAGGCCACCCAGGGCCACTGCAATGAGAATCAAGGTGCCGAATCCGAATGCGATCTTCGTGCCCAGTTTCATCTTCTTGAACATCGTTCTTCCTTTCCAAGTTGGCGTAGCCATTAGCTGTCACGCGGGAGCCAGATAGGAGAGTGCACCACCGGTCCGATTTCAGAATCATTTCTTCAGATCGATCGCTTCCGAGGCGCCGGGGACACCGCCGCTGAAAGCGCCAAGGTCGCTGCCGGCCAGAACTTTGTCGATGTCCAGCAGGATCTTGACCCGGTCGCCGATCTTGCCCATGCCCAGGATGAAGTCGGTCTTCACCGAGGAACCGAACTGAGGGGCTTCCTCGATGTCCCGGCCGGCAATGTCCAAGACCTCCTGGACCCGGTCCACGACAATGCCCGTGTCGAACTTGCGGCCGGACTGCGTGATCTCAACCACGATGATGCAAGTCTGTTCCGTCACCTCGGCGGTGGCCATGCCGAACTTGGAACGCAGGTCGATCACCGGGATCACCTGCCCGCGCAGGTTGATCACGCCTTTGATGTACGAGGGCGTCTGGGGAATCGCGGTCACTTCGATGTAACCGATGATCTCGCGGACCTTGAGGATCTCCAGACCATATTCCTCGTTGGCCAATGCGAAGGTCAGGTACTTGCCTTCCTTCTCCAGCATCGCCGTCTGCTCTCTGCGATTCTGTACCATTGTCGCTGCCATAATGGGTTCCTTATCAGTCTCATGTATTGGCAAGACGCGTCCGGCCGCTCATGCGTCGCCACGTTCAGAATCGACAGGCCCACACAGAAGCTTAAGACAGGATCTGCCTACCGAGAAGAGATGCCCCCCCTACGACGGCAGGCATTTATCGAGTGGGAATAGGACTTTGTACGACTGCGGAATCCGGATGGTGATGTGTGTGAAAGAACCGTCCGGCAATAGAGCAAGAAGCGAGAATTGAGCCGCCTGATGAAGCGTCAGGCAGGCCACAAACCAAGAGCGGATATCCGGGCTATGCTTCGATGAAGGACGGCTGGAGCAATCCGCTCTCGTACAGCAACATGATCAACTGGGGAGTGGATTCGACGCCCATTTTCCCGCGAATGCTCGTCAGGTGCGCGTCGACCGTTTTTCGGCTCACGCTGAACTCGCGTGCGATCACCTTGGTTCCGCAACCAACCTTCACACGATCCAGGATTTCCTTCTCCCTTTCCGTCAAGAGCGAGGCTCTGGCCTGCAGTTGCTTCATCCTGACCCTCCGTCGGCACGCTTGCTTGTGCTTTTCGATGGCGCGATGAATCTTGTCCAGCAGGAGTTGGCCGCGGATCGATTTCTCAACGAAATCGAAGGCACCGTTCTGGAGGGCTTCGACCGCCATGGCGACATCGGCGTGCCCCGTGATGAAGATGATCGGAAGATCGAACCTCCGCTGATTCATCTCTTCCTGGAGCCTCAGGCCGCTCATCCCGGGCATTCGCACGTCCAACAGCAGGCATCCGCACCACTCGGGATCGTACAATTCAAGGAATTCCTGGGCAGAGGCGAAAATCTTCACGTTGAGCGAAACGCTCGCCATCAGCGCTCGGAGACTATCCCTCGACGCTTCCTCATCATCGACAATGAACACGGTAAGTTCGCCGTCAGACATCAATGCGATTCCCTTCAAGACTTACGTCGCGCTACAGGCATTATGCCCATTCATTACAGTCGGATATCGAGAGGCGGAAGCTTTGATCTTTTTATCGATTGGGTGAAGCGCCGACCCAGATGTCCCATGTTCGTCACAGGGGCCTGCCGGACCCGACGAGGGGCATTTGCAGCACAACCACGTTCTCCAGGAAAGGCTAACCTGCTCCGGAACTCTCTGGGAATACTGGGAATCGCGGGCAAATTGAGGACGGTGTCTCTCGCTACAGAAGAAAGGTCGCAACCGCTGAAGGAAATGGGCGGTATAGGATTCGAACCTATGACCTCACGGGTGTGATCCGTGCGCTCTAACCAGCTGAGCTAATCGCCCGAAAGAGCACTATTAGAACCGATCCCCCCGCTCCCTGTCAAGCCCCAATTCCCGGCAATTTCATGGGGGAGCCGGTTCGGTGCGTTCGACCGGCCGTTCGGACGGCGGCTCACGGGGCCACCAGGTTGACCCGCCCCAACTTGACGCCTTTCATGCTCAGGATGTTCTCACCGACCCGGTTGATCTCCGCGACCTGACCGCGAAGGACGATGACCTCCAGGCAATCGTGGTGGTCCAGGTGGACATGGAGCGAGGAAATAGCCTGGAGGAGGTGCGAATGCTGGATTGCGATCAGCTTTTCCGCCAGGTTGGCGGCGTGGTGGTCGTAGACGAGAAAGACCGCCGCCACGGCCTGGGCCTCGGGATCGGCCAGCCGCTCCTCGCTCAACTGCTGGCGAACCAAGTCGCGGATCGCCTCCGAGCGGCTTTGATAACCCCGCCTGGCGATCAACTTGTCGAAGTCCACCAACAGGTCCTTGTCCAATGAGATGCCTATGCGTTCAAGCTCTGCCATCGGTCGTTTCCCGGCTCGTGACTGGAATCGTGCAAAATGAACATTGGTCCTACTTTAGGAAGGGAAAATCTCTTTCTTCGATTTTTCCTTCCTAAATTTTGACCACCATCCCAAGATGGGCTCATGTCGATTCTTGAAGGAAATCGAAGAATAAGATTTCCTCGAAGAATATAGGCCCACTGTTCATTTTGCACAAGTCCTACTCGTGACGTAAATTGCCTGTTCGGCCAGTAGATTAGCTCCGAACCGGATCGGACTCAAGCTCGTTTCGACCAACGGGATTCGCTTTTCGACGACGGCGCCGATCTCGCGGCAGAACTCGTCGAAGTCCTTGAGGGACAAAAAGTGGATGTTGGGCGAATTGTGCCAGCGGAAGGGAAGCTGCCGCGTAACGGGGGACCGCCCCCCCAGCAGCAGTTGCAGCCGGCAACGCCAATGGGCGAAGTTCGGGAAGCTGACGATCACCTTGCGCCCCACACGGAGCAGTTCCTTGAAGACCCGCGCGGGCTCCCTGATCGTCTGCACGGTCTGGGACAGGATCACGTAGTCGAAACTCTTGTCGCCATAACCGCTCAATTCGCGGTCGATGTCGCGTTGGATGATGGCGATCCCCCGGCAGACACAGCCCAGCACGAGCGACTCATCCAGCTCGATGCCTTTGCCTCGAATGCGTCTGTCGGCGGTCAATCTGGCCAGAAGCTCGCCGTCTCCACAACCGACGTCCAGGACCGTGCTGTCCGGCCGGATCAGCGACTCGATCAGTTCGTAGTCCACGCGAACCCGATGAGCCTGCCCGGCGGCGGCCAGCGCGCACTTCCCGTTGCAGCAGTCTCCGGGGGGTCCGGCTTTCACGCCGGGACGATGCGTCGCCTTGAGAAAGCTTGAGATGAACGCGCCGAGCGTCT
>CALMMH010000773.1 GCA_937868145.1 uncultured Phycisphaerales bacterium | reverse complement strand
AGCGATCGCCGATCGATATCGACAGCGGGATATTCGCGGGGCCGCCGAGCGTCTTTCGCAGGTTCTTTCACAGGACCCGCATGATGAAGGCCTTTCGTATGGCCTGGCGGTCTGCCTGGCCCGAGTGGGGATGCTGTCGCAGGCCCGGGATGTTCTGGCCGGCAATCTAACCGATTCGAGCCACCCTCGCTATCAGCGGCTGTTCAACGATCTCGTCCGACGGGTGGGAACGTCCGAGCCGAGTTCAACCGCCAAGACGCAACCGTCCTCGCCTGGGGCCGGTCTGACCCTCTTTACGATGCCCAAGGCTTTCACCGGCCATACGGCGACGATTCAGAAGAACGCCATCCGCAGTTGGGCGAAACTCGATCCCAGGCCGGAGATCATTCTGTTCGGCGATGAACCCGGAATCCGGGAAATGGCCGAGGAGGTTGGGGCCAGACACGTTCCGGACGTCGCTCGCAACGAATTCGGAACGCCTTTGGTCGACAAGCTCTTTTACGCCGGGCAGGATCTCGCCCGTCGCGACATCGTGGCCTACGTGAATGCGGATGTGATCCTTATGCCGGATTTCCTGGCGGGCGTGCAGAAGGTGCAGGCGAGTTTGCCGAACTTCCTGCTCATCGGCCGGCGGTGGGACCTGGACCTCCTGGAGGAGATCGATTTCAGCCAGGCCGGGTGGCGGGAATTTCTCCAGCGAGGACTGCACGAGCGAGCCATGCTCCATGCGGAGTGCGGCTTGGACTATTTCGTATTTCACAAAGGGCTGTGGCCGCAAATTCCTCCGTTTGCGATCGGACGGACGGCCTGGGACAACTGGCTGGTCATCGATCCTCGCAGGCGGGGAGTCCCGGTCGTCGACGGCACCGAGTTCATCACCGCCGTGCATCAGGACCATGATTACCAGCACGCCGGCGGTCGCCACGAGGCATGGAAGGGACAGGAGGCGGTGCGGAATCAGTCGTTGGCCGGAGCGATCGATGATTCGGCGTACACCACCAATACCCCATGGGCGCTACGGAAAGACGGACAACTGGCCCAGACGCCGCCTCGGCCGCCCGAAGTCGGCACGCCGGTCTACAGAAGCCGCCGCATCGGCTGGCTGGTGAAACAGGCCGAATGGCTGACGGCTCGCGGAAAGAGGGATCTGGCGGCCTGCAAATGGGAAGAGACACTGACGCTTCTGGACAAGCTGATGTCCTCGAAGCTGCAAGGACGTATGCCTGCCTCGCTGTTCGATGAGTCTCTCGCGGCGCGATGCTACCTGGCTGCGTGTGTTTCGTTGGCCAACTGTTGTGCGGGACTGGGGCGTTATGAGCAAGCCGTGGCCAGTTACACGCGGCTTCTGGATGCGTCCTGGATCAAGATTCCGCAAGCCCAGCGAGACGAGATGACTCAGGTACGCGATCAGTTGTTGAAGGGACTGTCGCGCAATGGGTCGCCTTGCGATTGCATGGGCGACGAGCCGGCCGCTGTGAGCAAGCCGTGTTCAAAAGGGCGGGAGCAGGGCCCGGGCAAACGCATTGCGTTGATCGTATCGATCCCGGATCGCAAGGACGGACTCCGGAACGTCCTCGGGGCCGTCGAGAACCATGTCGACGACATTCGCATTCTTCTCAATGAGTTCGACGAGGTGCCGCAGGATCTGTATGCCTGTCCCAAGGTGTCGAGGGTCGAAACGAGCCGTACGGGCGAGTTGTATGCCAGCGGCGTTTGGGGGCTGTTGAAACCGGATGACGAGGGCTATGTGTTCGTGCTCGACGACGATCTTCGCTATCCGGCGGACTACGTCGAAACGATGATCGCGGGGATCGAAAGACACGATCGCAAGGCCGTGATGGTGGTCCACGGGATCGATTACTGCGAGCCGTTCGCGGACTGCACGCGGGACCGGACCGTATACCGGTTCGAAGCCGCCCGCCGCCGGGACGGCGTCGTCGATGTCGGGGGCGTGGGGACGCTGGCGTTCCACACCAGCACGATTCGCCCGCAGGTGAAAGAGTTCCCGAATCCCAACTTCCGCGATTTGTGGTTTGCAGTACTGGCGGCTCGGGCCAAGGTGCCCATCGTCTGCATCGCCAGAGGGCCGCACTGGGTGCGTTCCCAGGAGACGCAGGGCAAGCAACTATGGTACTTGTTCGGTGGGGAGGAATGGAAGGACCGGAGAAACCAGGTCTTCCGCGAGAATCTGCTGCCGTTGCTGGAAGTCCGGCCGCAAGACCGCAGGAGAAAGCGGGACGTCACCGTTTTCAGCCTTACCAACGGCCGCAGCACGTTCGAGTACTCCGTCCGATCGCTGATGGATTCCTCGGATCTGCGAGAGCAGATCACGGTGTTGCCAAACATGCAATTCCTCGATGCGGCGGCCAAGTGCATCGAGAAATGCGAGACGCCGTACTTTTTGAAGCTGGACGATGATTTTATTCTGCACCCCCAGGCGCTGGCCTATATGCGCCAACGCGTGCTGGCGTATCCGCGGCCGGAGGAACTGGGGATCTATTACTGCCATCTGTGGGAAGACTGGACGTCCCGCGTTCGCGAGAGCATCAAGATCTACAACGTGCAGGCGTTGAGGAAGATCGGCGGGTTCCAGCCGGACCCGTTGGGCAAGGTGGATCGGACGACGCTCGCCAGGCTCGAGCAGGCCGGATTCAAGATTGTGGCCGATCCCAGCGTTGTGGCGCTTCACGCCTGCGGAACCTGGGAGGAACAGCTGGAGTACGAGCGTCTCTGGAGCTCCGCAGCCGGCAAGCCCTACCAGAAGCCTACGCACGAGGCCATGAAGAAGTACTGCGGGACCCGGTCTCTCGACGAGCAGTACGAGATGAGACTGGGTTTCCTGGAATCCGTCAACCGGCAGTTGGACACCCCGTTCCACAAGTTTCTGGCGGACGGGACCACGGGTGCGCGGTCCGAGACTCCCGTGGCAACGACGGTGAACTCCGGACGTGTTCCCGATTCGGGGCTGACGATCTTCGCGATGCCCAAGGCGTTCACCGGCCATACGGCGATCATCCAGAGAAACGCCATCCGCAGTTGGAAGCAGCTGGATCCGGCGCCGGAGATTCTTCTTTTCGGAGATGAACCGGGAATCCGGGAGATGGCGGAAGAAGTGGGGGCGCAGCACATCCCCGACGTGGACCGCAACGAATTCGGAACGCCGCGGGTCGACAGGCTCTTCCAGGTGGCCCAGGACCTTGCCCGTCACGAGGTTCTGGCCTACGTGAATGCCGACATGATTCTGCTGCCGGATTTCGTGCAAGGCGTGCAGACGGTGCAGGGGCGTCTCGCGAAGTTTCTCCTCATCGGGCAACGATGGGATCTTCCAATCCTTGACGAGATGGATTTCCGCGACTCGCGATGGCGTGAGTCTCTCCGACAGCGAATGCAGACGCAAGCCATGCTCCATGCCGAGTGCGGCCTGGATTACTTCGTCTTCCGCAAGGGGCTCTGGCCCCAGATCCCCGCGTTCGCCATCGGACGGACCGCCTGGGACAACTGGCTGGTGATGGATCCGAGCAAGCGAGGGATCCCGGTGGTGGATGGGACGGAGTTGATCACGGCGGTGCATCAGGATCACGACTATGGGCACGTGGCCGGGGGCCGTCATGAAGCCTGGAACGGACAGGAGGCCGCAAGGAATCAATCCCTGGCGGGACCGACCGACTATCGAGGCTTGACCACAGGAGCGACGTGGCTCCTGCGGGCCGACGGCGACTTGGTGGAGACGGAGTTGCGGCGGCCCCAGTACATCACGACGGCCTACCGCGATCAGCGCAGCGCCTGGCTGCTGCAGGGGGCGAAAGATCTGCTGAGCGCCGGCGTGAGGGAACTGGCCGCATGCAAATGCGAGGAGGCGGTGACGTGTTTGATCGGGTGGTTGGAGCTGAAACGGGCGGGGCACCTGCCCGCGGAATCCCGCGATTCTACGGAGATCGGCAACCGTTTTGTCGCCAGCCATATTCTGCTGGCGCAATGCTGCATGCAGATGGGCCGCCATGAACAGGTTGTGGCGACCTACACCCGTCTCCTGGAGAATCCGAGCATTCGAATCCCTGCGGCTCAGAGAGAGCAGATCCTGCAGACGCGGGATCAGGTGGCTCGCCAACTGAGGAAGGGAACGCCGATCGTGGATCGGCCTGAGGGACGGCCGTTCGACGATGCCGGCCCGCAGGAAAGTCGCCATTCGGTTCGTGGACCGTCCCGCGAGGGACGGCGACCGAAAGTGACGGTGGTGACCGCGTGTCGCAACGGCCAGCGATTTCTCAAGGAATGCGTCGACAGCATCCGGAGCCAGACGATGCAGGACTGGGAGTTGCTGTGGATCGACGACGGCAGCACCGACGGCAGCCGCCGAGTGATCGAGGATTTTGCCCGGCAGGACTCTCGGATTCGGCCGCACTGTTTCCCGGATCATCGCGGACCTTATGTGAGGAGGAATTTCGCAATTCGCGAGGCGGCGTCCGATTTCATCGTCATCCAGGATTGCGACGACATCATGAGCCCGGTGAAGCTCGAGACCCTGTATGCCGAGATCAACAAGGACGACAGTCTGGCGACGGTCGGATCCTTCCACCGGGTCTTCCTCGATGAATTCCGCGGTCCGGAACACAGCGAACCCTGTGATCTGCCTCTCGATCATGAGACGATCGTCGCCTCCTGCATTGGATGGCAGGCTGCGATCAGTCACGGCATGGCCATCATCCGCAAGAGTTTGTTCGACACGATCGGTCCCTATGACGAAAACCCCTTTGCGTCGGATGCCTTCTGGTCGGCCAAACTGGCGATGTACTCCCAGATCGGCGCCCCCGTGAAAATGGTGAACATCCCGCAACATCTGACGTGGATCCGCATTCACGCGGACAGCCAGACGCAGTTGCTGCCCATATTCGATCCACGCGGCCGCCGGATGCGGTATCGACAGTATTGCGAATGCCGGCTCAGGCGGATTCGGGAGAAGTGGCAACGGCAACCGGGGATCGACGTTGCGGCGGAACTGCGCAACTGCAATTGCTCTGATTTCCTGACACGATTCAAGGACAAGATCGTCGAATGGGAAGGCGAACCGCTGCCGGTTCATCTCGTCAACGCGCTTCTGTCCGGGGCGCTCGGCGCGTTTCGGAGCGGCGCCTATGTAAACTCCGCGGTCATCCTGAACGGGCTGGGAGTGATGCAGCCGGACATCTCCCGACGGGTGGCGGGTTTCGACCTGTTGAAAGGCATGGTTTTTTGCGCCTCCGGATTGCCGGAACGAGGGATGCCGTGTCTGGAACAGGAGGTGAAGAACCATGCGAGCGTTGTGGCCCGTCAGTTCCTTCGCGATGTGCGAGCGCAGGGGCCGGCGCTGGATGTCTTCCGGTGGAGCGATCGAAACGTTCCCGATCTTGCGCTGCGTCTGGACGGAGAAGAGCGGGAGTCGGTCCGTGTGGCGATGGTCTAACCCAAACGATTCGATACTTCAGAAACTCCGGTTTTCGGACGATAACAGCTAGTAATGAGAATGGGTCCCCGTCCTCGGTGGGCGGGGAGACGCAGCCACGAAGAGAAAGGCAGGCCCGCCATGGGTGAAATCAAGTTATCCGGACTTTCCACCGGGATCGACACGGAGACCCTGGTTCAGACCCTCATGCAGATTGAGCAGCAGCGTCTCAACAAGATCGCCGCACGGCAGGAGACCTATACCGAAAAGAAAGAGGCCCTCGGCGAACTCGAGACCAAGCTGGGGACGTTGCAGGATGCGGCGGAGGACCTGGCCGATGCCGGCGATCTTCGCGCTTTCACCACGTCTTCCAGCGACACGGAAATCGTGACGGCCGAAGCCTCCAGCAGCGCCCACGAAGGCAACCACTCTGTGGTCGTGAATCAGCTTGCAACCTCGGAACGCTGGGTCCACAACACCGGACTGGAGTATGCCGAGAGTGCCGTGGGCGCCGGCACGTTCATCTTCTCGTACAACAACCAGGAGATGACGGTCGCCACCACGAGCGAAACGACGCTGCAGGGCCTTGCGGATCTCATCAACAACGATGCGAAAAACCCCGGTGTGACCGCGAGTCTGCTGTCGCACAACGACGCCTACCGTCTCGTGCTGAACGGCAACGACGCCGGCTCCGACTATGAAATCAAGATCAACTCCGGCAACACCGAGGTTTGGCAGGCGGACTCGGCCTTCACCATTGGCACCGAGGATGCCTCTTTGTCCGATAAGATCGTCGGCCTCGATCAGTTCAGCGGCGTTCTGATGGGAGGCGAGTCCATCACCATCACGGGCACGGCGCACGACGGCGCCGCGGTCAGCAACACCCTGAACGTCACTGAGTACACGACGCTCAACCATCTCGTGGGGGAGATCAACGACGCATTCGCCGGCGCGGCCACGGCCTCGCTGGTCAACGGGCAGATCCGGCTGACCAGCAATACCAGCGGTGTCAGCCAGATGCAGTTGAGCCTGACGTACAATTCCG
>CALMMH010000772.1 GCA_937868145.1 uncultured Phycisphaerales bacterium | reverse complement strand
AAGCCACCAACAGCCTCTTTCCCTGTGACGACCGCCGTCGCGCAACAACCGACAACGTGCGCGGTTCCCTGGAGAAAACCGAGCAGACCGCCGACAGCCCAGGATCCCGCGGCCTTTCCGCTGGCACGACAGTTCGCAACCATCGCGCGATCATCGAGATAACCGACGAGCAGACCGACGCCATAGCCTCCCAGGACATCCACATCCGCATCGACCAGACTTAGATCTCTAATCTCACCTCTGGAACCGAGGGAATCATCGCCAACAACCCTGAAGAACCCAAATCCGGGGGACGTATGGCCCGGCGCGACGCCTCGGTAGAAGAAATTCGCGATCGTGTGTCGGTTGCCGTCAAAGACGCCGATGAACGGCGTTTCACCCGTGCCAATTCCACCAAATGATGTCTCCGGCAGAGCGGACAGGTCGATGTCGGCCATGAGTTTGAAGTGCTTGTCCCAGTCGTTGGGCTCGGCGCCGATGGCGTTCATCTGCTCGGCGGTCCAGATTGGATAAGGGTCCGCCGCCGTGCCGCTGCCGCCGCCGTATTGGGCTGCTGCGGCGATGCCGGTCAGGCAGAATGCCACTGCCGCCACGAGGGCTCCTGCGATCTGGATTTCTCGCACGCTCCGCATGTCTCTTCCTCCACGGTCCGGCTTCCAACGGCGACGGGGACTGCCCGTTCCCGCCGCTTTCATTCGATGAGTATACCCGATGAAAGGCCTCCGTGTCAAACCGGCCGCCGATTCCGGAGAAAGCTTGAGGTTGCGGCGGTCCCGCGGTAGACTGGAGCCCAATTCGTTGTTCGAGTTCCATGACATCGATGGGTTTCTTATAGGTGAGGGCTTATGACAACTGAAATCACACGTGACTCCCGTCTCTCGCTCGACCGTCGCAGCTTCCTGGGTCTGGGGGCCGGAGCCGTTGCCGCCGGCGTGGGCGTCGTGGGCACCGCAGCCGCCCAGACGAGCGCCGCGAAGACCGTCAACCCGCCGCAGGGCAAGCGGATCCTGCTGTCCTGCAAACTCGGAATGCTCCCGAAGGAGATCGAGGGCAAGCAACTGAACATCGTGCAGCGGCTCCAACTGGCGGGCGAGGCCGGCTTCGACGGCGTCGACTTCGACCAGGCGGGCGAGTTCACGCCGGAGCAGGCCCGCGACGCCGTGCGCGAGTCCGGCGTCTTCGTCCACAACGCAATCAATCACGCCCACTGGTCGCAGCGGCTGACCAGTCCCAAGGAAGAGGAGCGGAACCAGGGCCGGGCCAACATCGAACACTGCCTGCGCGTCTCGCACGCGGCCGGCGGCAGCGGCGTGCTGATCGTCATCGGCCAGGGAGGCGACGGACCCTCCGACGAGATCGAGGAACGCGCTTCCCAGGAGATCAAGAAGATGCTCCCGCTGGCGGCCTCGCTGGGCCAGATGATCCTCTTCGAGAACGTGTGGAACAAAATGATGTACGAGCACGACGCCCCGCCGGAGCAGACGCCCGAACGGTTCATCCGGTTCGTGGACAGCTTCAACAGTCCCTGGGTCGGCATGTACTACGACGTCGGCAACCATTGGAAGTACGGCCAGCCGGGCGACTGGATCCGCGCGTTCGGGCGCCGCTGCGTGAAGATGGACGCCAAGGGCTTCAGCCGGGCCAACAACAAGTGGGCCGAGATCACGGGCGAAGGCGACGACCTGCCTTGGGCCGATGTCCGCAAGGCGCTCGACGAGATCAACTTCTCCGGCTGGGCGACCGCGGAAGTCGGCGGCGGCGACCTCAAGCGGCTGACCACTGTCCGCGAACAGATGCAGAAGGCGTTCTACGGCTGAGAGAAATCCGAAGCTCGAAATCCGAAACTCGAAACAAACTCAAAACTCAAAATCCAAATAACGGAAACGCTGGCGCCCGCCGGGGTGGCCTGTTTGGAGCTTTGAGCATTCGTGCTTGTTTCGGATTTCGAGCTTCGATATTCGAGTTTTGGCTCCTCCCGCTTTCTGAGGATGAGGAATGGCTGCGTCTGAGCGTGCCAACCCGAATGAGCGAGACTCCCCTTCCCGTGAGACGGGCCACACCACTCGCAAGTCCAAACCCAAGCGATGGTACGAGAGAACGTCGGTCACCTTGTGCGTGGCGGCGGCCCTTGCCGTCGTCGGCCTGGGCTTTGTCCACATAATCCTCGGCGTCACGAGTTCCTACGGGCTTCCCTTCGATCTTGTCTTCAGGGATTCGTTCGGCTATCGCGAGATGATCGTGGACGTGCGAGAACTTGGGGCACTTCCGTATGCTGTGGCCCGGTTCAAGTATCCTCTGAGCCTCGCGGCCCTTCAGAAGAGCGGCTATATCGACGGCGGTCCCGCGTTCGAAGCGAGGATGACGGCCCGACAGCGGGAATGCGTCGCCCGATGGCAACGAGAATTCGAGGAGACCGCCCCCGGCCAGCCGGCAGGTTCCTGGTTGGACCAACTGCACGAGGATGCGCAGATCCCTAACACCGATCCGGAAGACGCCCAAGCCTGCAATCAGCGGGGAATCGCCTTCGCCAAGAGCGGCGACTGCCAATCGGCGATTGCGGAGTTCACTCGTGCGATTCGCAGAAATCCCACGTATCTTGACGCTTTCTACAACCGAGCCCTGGTCTCCATCGAGATCGGCAACCTGGGGCAAGCGACGTCCGACCTGGGCACGGTCGTCGAGATCCGGCCGGAATTCGTGGAAGGCCATCTCCGTCGGGGCCGGCTCTATGTCGCGATGAACGAATACGACAAGGCCATTGCGGAATTTACAAAGGCCGTCGAGATCAGCCCGAAGTCCGCCGAAGCCTTCTTTCATCGCAGCCTGGTTCACTTCGTCCGAGGCGACTACGAGAAAGCCCTGGCGGATGTGCGCAGAGTGGAGGAACTCAGCGTGATTGTCCCGCTGGGATTCATTCGCGTTTTGCGAGGAGAATGGGACATGGACAGAGTGGAGATTTCGGTCTTACCCAACGAATGAATCCCATGTCACAAGAATGGTGGGCATAGCCCACCCTACCGCTATCGCCCTCTCGGAAGGTCCCTGCCAAACCACGGCCACGGAAGGATCACTGTGCAAGGCAACCGCGGTAGGGTGTGCTTCGCACACCGTCACTCCTCATCGCGACTCCATCAACTCGATGAAATCGTTGAACAGGTAGCTGGAGTCGTGCGGGCCGGGCGAGGCCTCAGGGTGGTACTGGACCGCGAACGCCTTGAGCTTTTTGCAGCGGAAGCCTTCGAGCGTGTTGTCGTTGAGGTTCATGTGCGTCAGCTCGACGTCCTTGCCCGCGAGCGAGTCGAGGTCCACGCAGAAGCCGTGGTTCTGGCTGGTGATCTCGATCTTGCCGGTCTTCAAGTTCTTGACCGGGTGATTGGCGCCGCGATGGCCGAACTTGAGCTTGTACGTCGTGCCGCCGAGCGCCAGGCCGAGGATCTGATGGCCCAGGCAGATGCCGAAGAGAGGCACTTTGCCCAGCAGGGACTTGACCGCCTCGATCGTGTAGGTGACCGCGGCGGGGTCGCCGGGACCGTTGCTCAGGAACACGCCGTCGGGCTTGCGGGCGAGGATCTCCTGGGCTGTCGCCTGCGCGGGCACGACCGTCACGTCGCAGCCGTGCGAGACCAGCAGGCGAAGGATGTTCTGCTTGATGCCGCAATCGATGGCGACCACTTTGTGCTTTGCCTGGGGCGGCTTGAGGCCGGGGTTCAGGACATCGACGACGCCCTCTTTCCACGCGTAGGGCTTATCGCTCGTGACGGCCTTGACGATGTCGCGGCCGACGAGGCCCGGGTACTGCTGGAGCTTCTCCGCGAGCTTCTTCGGGTCGGTCTCGACGGCGGACAGAATGCCCCGCATCGCGCCCTTTGTGCGGATGTGCCGCACGAGCATGCGGGTGTCGAGCCCCTCGATGCCGACGATGCCGTTCTTGGCCAGGTACTCGTCCAGCGTGGCGCCGTTTCGCCAGTTGCTCGGATAGGGACAGTTCTCCTTGACCACAAATCCGCTGACGAAGCTCTTTCGCGACTCCCAGTCCTCGATGTTCGTGCCGTAGTTGCCGATGAGCGGATAGGTCATCGTGATGATCTGCTCGTGGTACGAGGGGTCCGTGAGAATCTCCTGGTATCCGCACATGCTCGTGTTGAACACGACCTCGCCGCACTTCTCGGCCTTGGCGCCGAACGCCTTGCCCTCGAACCGCGTGCCGTCTTCGAGAAGTAGAACTGCTTTCACGATATATTCTCCATTGATGATTGATGTTGGATCCTGGATGGGTCAGTCCGCCTCTTCCATTTCTCACTCATCAATCATCCTTCATCCATCATCGATAGTACAGTTGGATCGGCTTGACGCTGATCTTCTTGCCTCTCAGGGCTTCGATCGCCTTGACGACCGCCTCGGCCCCTCGCATGGTCGTGACGTACGGAACCTGCCGGTCGACCGCGCTACGCCGGATCAGGAACGAGTCGGCGATCGCCTGCTTGCCCACCGCGGTGTTGATGATCAGGTCGATCTGCTTGTTGATGATCGCATCGACGATATGGGGCCGGCCCTCGGTCATCTTCAGCGCGAACTCCGAGGCGATGTTGTTCTTGATAAACTCGATGCAGGTGCCCTTGGTGGCGACGATCTTAAAGCCCAGGCTTCGCAGCCGACGAGCCAGGGCCACCGCCTTGGGTTTGTCGCGGTCGTTGACGCTAAAGAGCACATTGCCGCCGGTCGGCAGAGTGTTGCCCGCCGCGATCTGGCTCTTGGCGTACGCGGTGCCGAAGTCGTCGGAGATGCCCATCACTTCGCCTGTCGAGAGCATTTCGGGTCCCAGCAGCACGTCGGTGCCCGGGAACTTCAGGAACGGGAACACAGCCTCCTTGACCGCATAGTACTCCGGCACAGTCTCCTTCGTGAAGCCCAGTTCCTCCAGCGTCATGCCGGCCATGATCTTGGCCGCCAGTTTGGCCAGCGGCACGCCGATGGCCTTGCTCACGAACGGGACCGTTCGCGAGGCCCGCGGGTTCACCTCCAGGATGTAGATCTGGTCGTCCTTGATGGCGTACTGAACGTTCATGAGCCCCTTGACGTGCAGGTTCGTCGCCAGGAGCTTGGTCTGTCGCATGACTTCCGCGATCAACTCCTTCTTGAGGTTCACCGGCGGGATCGAGCAGGCGCTATCGCCGGAGTGGACGCCGGCCTCCTCGATGTGCTCCATGATGCCGCCGACGACGACGAGATGGCCGTCGCTGATCGCGTCGACGTCGAGTTCGGTCGCGTCGCCGAGAAATTTGTCGATGAGGATCGGGTGCTGATCGGAGGCCTCGATGGCTTCCAGGAAACAGGCTTTCAGGGCGCTCTCGTCGTGGACGACTCGCATCGCGCGGCCGCCCAGGACGAAGGAGGGTCGGATCAGCAGCGGATATCCGAGCTTGTGGGCGATCTCCAGCGTTTGTTCGTAGCTGGTGGCGGTGCCGCTCTCCGGCTGGAGCAGTCCGAGCTTGGCGACGAGATGGTTGAACCGCTCGCGGTCCTCAGCCAGGTCGATGCTGTCGGGCGAAGTGCCGACGATCTTGACGCCGGCCTTCTCCAACGCCACCGCCAACTTCAGGGGCGTCTGGCCGCCGAACTGGACGATGACGCCGTCGGGTTTTTCCTTCTCGACGATGGACATCACGTCCTCGAACGTCAACGGCTCGAAGTACAGCCGATCCGACGTGTCGTAGTCCGTGCTGACCGTCTCGGGGTTGCAGTTGACCATGATCGACTCGACGCCGATCTCCTTCAGCGCGAACGCGGCGTGACAGCAGCAGTAATCGAACTCGATCCCCTGGCCGATCCGGTTGGGCCCGCCGCCGAGAATCATGATCTTGCGCCGGGTCGTGGGCGTGGCCTCGCACTCGGTTTCATACGTCGAGTACAAGTACGGCGTAGCGGCCTCGAACTCCGCCCCGCAGGTGTCGACCATCTTATAGACCGGGTTGATGCCCAGCGACTGGCGGTGCTTGCGGAACTCGGGTTCCGGCACGTCGGAGATCGAAGCCATGTACTTGTCGCTGAAGCCATACTCCTTGGCCTGTTCGAGCATCGCGGCTCCCGGCAATTTGCCCTTGCCCTCCAGGAGCTTGGTTTCGAGCGAGACGACGTCTTTGATATTGTTCAGGAACCACGGATCGATCTTGGTCAGCGAAAAGACCTCTTCGATGGGCATGTTCCGCCGAAGCGCCTCGGCCACGTACCAGAGCTTGTCCCAGTAGTTTCGCCGCAACCGCTCTTTCAACTGGTCCGACGTAATCGACTTGTCGATATGCTTGTCACTCAGGCTGTAGCGATTGATCTCCAGCGAGCGGATAGCCTTTCCCATCGCCTCCTTGAACGTTCGGCCGATGGCCATGGCCTCGCCGACCGACTTCATCTGGATCGTCAACTCCGGCGGCGTCTGCGGGAACTTCTCAAACGTGAACCGCGGCCACTTGACCACGCAGTAATCGATCGTCGGCTCGAAACACGCGGGCGTCATTTTCGTGATGTCGTTGGGGATTTCGTCGAGGGTATACCCGACGGCCAGCAGCGAGGCGATCTTGGCGATGGGGAAACCCGTGGCCTTGGAGGCCAGGGCCGAGCTTCGCGACACGCGGGGATTCATCTCGATGACGGAGAGCTTGCCGTTGGCGGGGTTGACCGCGAACTGGATGTTCGAGCCGCCCGTCTCGACGCCGATGGCCCGGATGATCTTGAGGGAGGCGTCCCGCATGATCTGGTATTCTTTGTCGGTGAGAGTCTGGGCCGGCGCGACGGTGATGCTGTCGCCGGTGTGGATGCCCATGGGGTCGAGGTTCTCGATGGAGCAGACGATGACCACATTGTCCTTGCGGTCCCGCATCACCTCCAGCTCGTACTCCTTCCACCCGATCACCGATTCCTCGACGAGAACCTGGTGGTTCGGACTCAGGCTCAGGCCCCACTGGATGTAGCGTTCGTACTCCTCGGCGTTGTAGGCGATGTTGCCGCCGGTGCCGCCCAGGGTGTACGAGGGCCGGATGATGGCGGGAAAGCCCGTCTCCTTGACGATCTCCTTGGCCTCTTCCCACGAATGGGCGTACCCGCTCTTGGGCACCTCCAGGCCGATGTCGAGAATTGTCTTCTTGAAGAGGTCGCGTTCCTCGGCCTTCTTGATCGAGCGGAGATTGGCCCCGAGCATCTTGACGTTGTACTTTTTCAGCACGCCGCTCTCGGCCAGGGCCACCGCGGTGTTCAGGCCGGTCTGTCCGCCCAGGGTGGGCAGCAGGCTGTCGGGCCGTTCCCGGCGAATGACCTTCTCGACCACCTCCGGCGTGATCGGCTCAATGTACGTCCGGTCCGCCAACTCGGGGTCGGTCATGATGGTCGCCGGGTTGCTGTTGACCAGGACGACCTTGAAGCCCTCCTTGCGGAGGACCTTGCAGGCCTGGGTGCCCGAGTAGTCAAATTCGCAGGCCTGCCCGATGACGATGGGACCCGACCCGATGATCAGTATCTTATGGATGTCCTTGCGTTTCGGCATAGTTCCCTACAGATCCTTCGCTATCGCTCAGAAGGGCAAGTGGCCGGATCCCATTCCTTGCTTCAACTCATACTCCAGTCGCCTGTCTACAGTCTCCTATCCTGAGGAGCTCAGGCCGTTGCGTGCGGTTGCACGCCGACCGCTCCCTTGGGTTCCTCTGTCGTGCAGCTTTCGCTGCGCGTTGGGATGGTTCGGAATTACACCTCGACCCGTCGCCTGTCGCAGTCCAGACCTTCTACGGAGCGTATAGGCAGGGTGTTTGTCGCGTTGCTGGGGATAGGGCATAAGCTCTCGAATCCACAATCGTGATCGTGCATTCGCGGCTCCCCCAGACGCGACTTATCGCATCTGGGGACCCTGACGCAACCAACGGTCCATTGCCGCCGCCGCTTGCCGCCCGCTGTTGATCGCTCGAACCACCAGCGAAGCGCCACTGACAGTATCACCAGCCGCGAAAACACACGGCTCACTCGTCTGGTGATCGCCCGCTATTACATTCCCTTTTGCGTCAAGTTGCAAGCCTAAATCCTTCACAAGCCCCTCATGCGCGACATGCACGAAGCCCAGGGCCAACAAAACGAGATCCGCCTTGAGAGAGAACTCGGTCCCCGGCAGTTCCTTGAGCTTCCAGGCGCCGTTGTCGTTCGTCCACTCGACTTCGCAGGCGTGCAGTTCCTTGACAGCGCCGTTGTCGCCCCCGAAGCCCTTGGTCATCACGCTCCATCGCCGCTCGCAGCCTTCCTCGTGCGACGAGGACGTCCGCATCGTCCGCGGCCACATCGGCCAGGGCGTGTCCTGCGGACGCGAGTCCGGCGGTTTGGGCAGAATCTCCAGTTGGTAGATTCTCTTGGCCCGCTGCCTTCGCGCAGTGCCGACGCAGTCGCTGCCGGTGTCGCCGCCGCCGAGAACCACAACCACCTTGTCGCGAGCGGTGATTCGCGGAATGTCGTCCAACGCCTCCGCGGCGCAGAGTTTGTTCTGGGCCGTCAGGTAGTCCATGGCGAACAGAATGTTGCCCTTCTCCCGGCCCGGTGCCGTAATGTCGCGAGGCTGGCGGGCGCCCATCGTCAGGCAGATGCAGTCGAACATCTTTCGTAAGTACTGCGGAGATATGTCCTTACCGACGTTGACGCCGGTTTGGAACTCGACGCCTTCGGCTTTGAGCTGCTCGAGCCGCCGGTCGATGACTTGCTTGGCGAGCTTGAAATCGGGAATCCCGTAGCGGAGCATGCCGCCGGCTCGCTCATCCTTCTCGAAGACCACAACGCTGTGCCCGGCGCGGGCCAACTGCTGCGCCGCCGCCAATCCTGCAGGGCCGGAACCGACGATCGCAACCCGCTTGCCGGTCTTCCTGACCGCCGGCAACGGCTTGATCCAGCCTTCCTGGAACCCCCGCTCGACGATCTGATACTCAATGTGCTTGATCAGGACCGGGTTGTCGCTGACGGCCAACGTGCAGGCCGTTTCGCAGGGCGCAGGGCAGATGCGTCCGGTAATCTCCGGGAAATTGTTGGTCTCGTGCAGAATCCGGCAAGCCTGCTGCCACTGCCCCTTGTACACGAACTCGTTCATATCCGGGATCGAGTTGCAGATCGGGCAACCGGCGCCGTGACAAAACGGGATGCCGCAATCCATGCAACGAGCCGCCTGGTCGCGGATCGCCTCCGGCGTCAACGGCAGGTCGATTTCGTCGAAGTCGTGGATTCGCTCTTCGACGGCCCGATGCCCGATTTCCTGGCGGTTATGTTTAAGGAATCCTTTGAGCTCACCCATGGAACACCTCTTCAGTCGCAGGTGTGGTTTCAGTGTCGCGATGCTCGACGGCCCGCATCCGCTCCAGCGCCTTGCGATAATCGATTGGGATGACCTTGACAAACCGGCCCACCATGTCCGGCCAGGCCCTCAGGACGTGCCGGGCTCGTTCGCTGCCGGTCCATTCGAGATGCCTCTCGATCAAGTCATAGAGAACGGCCTTGTCCCTCTCTTGCCAGACGGTCTCGAGCTCGACCATGTCCAGATTGCACAGCGTGTCGAAAAGCTGC